>NZ_JBFRIY010000009.1:83825-184955 GCF_041468565.1 Shewanella sp. 10N.286.54.B9 | reverse complement strand
CTTGATAATCATTGAGCCTCCTCCCTAGCAAGCCGCATCAGCGGTATGCTTAAGGTGACGAAACCAACAGGAGAAAGCTCAATGAGATTCTATAATAACTCACATCCATACTACTGTGGTATTGATTTACATGCACGTTTACTTTACGTCTGCATCATTGATTCTAAAGGGGAAGTTGTCGTTCACAAAAAGATTGGCGCTGACAAAGATGACTTACTACTCATACTTGAACCCTACATCGGCAATGTCATTGTCGGAGTTGAGTGCATGCATTGTTGGTATTGGGTATCTGATTGGTGTGCTGAACTCGGCATCGACTTTATTCTAGGCCATGCCCTTTATATGAAGGCCATTCACGGTGGTAAAACCAAGAACGATAAAATCGATTCCTTTAAAATTGCCACACTACTACGTGGTGGTAACTTTCCAATTGCCTACGATTATCCAAGTGAAATGCGTGCAGCCCGAGATCTGTTACGTCGACGAATGAAGATTGTTCGTCACGGCGCTATGCTTAAAGGTCATGTGGTTAACACCAACAGCCAATACAACTTACCTGCCACTGACCTAAACCTTAAAAACATCTCAGCTAGACAAAAACTGCGGCAGCAATATCAAGATCCTATCGTGCAGCGTAATATCGATTTAGATATGGCACTTCTCGATTGCTATGCCAAGGAACTCGCTCAAGTTGAATGGTTCATTGAGAAGCAGGCCAAAAACCATAATCCCGTCTATCTAGAACTGCTTAAAACGGTACCTGGTATTGGCAAGATTTTATCGCTAACAATTCTTTATGAAATCGGTGATGTCGCCCGATTTGAGTCGGTACAAAAGTTCGCTTCTTACTCTCGTTTAGTGAAGTGCAAAGCTGAATCAGCCGGAAAAATCTATGGCACTAATGGCAATAAAATCGGCAATGCGCACTTGAAATGGGCATTCTCTGAAGCAGCAGTGCTTTACCTGCGTGGTAATGACAAAGCTCGTAACTATCTTAATCGATTACAAAAAAGAATGAGTAAGGCTAAAGCGTTATCTGCATTAGCACATAAGCTTGGCCGCTGTGTCTATTATATGTTGAAGAATAAAACGGTGTTTGATGAACAGCGATTTTTGAAAGGGTAAGTCGCGCAATAAGGTGAGCTGAACGTCTAACTAGATACTCTGAAAAGAGAAGCGAGCATGACCGTGAATGATGTGGCGAATGAAGCAATGACTTCTCACCATCATCACTATGCCAAATGCTATTTAAGCTACTTCGACTTGATTAGACACCTTATTGGCGCGCATTAATGAATACAATTAACAAAATCGTTTACACCTTAAATGAGCCTGAAACTAACTGTGCAAAAAGCACCTCAGACTTGAATAGTGCCATCTTAGGGTTAACCGATAAATGTCTAGTGCCCCTGATATTTCAAAGGATTGAAAAGCGTCAGGCAGCGATAAGATCGCACTAAGAGAGCCTCTATATGTGTTTGCTGTAAACGATGATTTGACAGCTAACTGACAGACGAAGTAGATGAATTTGTTGATTGGTTTTAATTTGACTGCAAAGCAGCCAAATAAGTTAGGCTCGCCTATTGACCGGCAGGTGGCTCATATGTGTTAGGCATATTATTGCATAGCCAAAAACATAAACACACTACCAAATAGTACCGACCATAATGCAAGTAACATATTAATAACACTTACCGTAATTATCCGTTTTTTAATTGGCTGATAGAATTTATTAAAAATAAGAAAAGCTAAAAAAATATATATACTGATAGATATTAACGACGCATATGACTCAGTAAGAATACCTTTTAGATTTTCTGATAGAAACCCGAGAGGAAACACTCCGATGACACCAGCTATATATAGTAAAAACTCAGTGAATGAATTAGTAATATAATTATTAATATTTAATGTAATAGTTGCCAATAATGCTGGTAACAATAAAAGTATCAGCTGAAGAGTTAGATAATGTACTCGGTGCTTCATATGATGCCTAACGCCTTACTAAGCGGCGAGAAATAGTTGGCTAAAATTGCGAGGAACGAAGCTAACCAACTGTTTAGCGTCCGTTTGAGTAACTTGTTATACGTACAGAACTCCGATCTAATTTTCTTTATATGGTAATAAATCAGCGAACTCGTAAATGTTTTTTATATATTCTTTACCATTCAAATCTCTAGCATATGAACGGACTTCTAATTGGTGATTAGCTGCAACATAAATATCCGTTCTTAACTCTGTAATTGAATCCAACTCGACTTTGTGTTGTTCCATTAATTTGGGGAGCCACTCTTTGTAATACTCAATGCTTTTAATAATACGCTGAGTGTATTTTGGTAATTCATTTTGACCTGATGAAATCCAATAAATAGATACTAACTTATCGCTTGCTTCATATGCTAAAGCCTTTAAATCTTTAAACACAAATTCGCCGTCTACGTAGTTTTCAAAACTAACGTATGAATGGGTAAAGTTGTGCGCAAATGCTGCGATGTTCTTCAGTTTCATAAGTACGTATAACGCCCCACTAAGAGGCAAAAAATAGTTGGTTAAAATTAGCGACGCAGGAGCAAAACCAACTGTTTTTTGTCCTGCTTGAGTGGCTTGTTATACGTAATTTCTACGCATAGCCTCAACAGCTTTATTATTTTTTTTATTTAGTTTCTCATAACTGTTATGTTTTGAAAACTTTGGCCCAATCCAGCCATCTTCATGGGTAAATGCCATAGACCATGCTAAATTTTTAGGAAAAATATGAAAGTCTTGTAAATGCTCATTGCTAGTAGGCTTTTGAGAGACGACATACACGATTTTTTCGTCTTGCCCAAAGCAATCTTCCATAATTATATATTTAGGTGCTTCATGTTTATTATACTCTTGAGTTGCTTCTTCGTTTTGAAGATCACAATCCATTATGTCCCACATATAGGTTTTGAAGCGAAATATCCCTTTGAACGAAGTTCTACTTGGGCAAAATGCAGCAAGCCAATTATGCGCAATTCGAATGGCATCTTCATCACGTACAATTTCAAATTTTTCGATGCCTAAAGATTCAGGCAGACTAGTTCGGTTCATATTTACGTATAACAGTATATTAGGCTGAATTCCGAATAAGAACAGACAGCCGAGTTACTTTAATGTTAACAAGCTAACCTGAAATGGACACAAATTCAATGCTTTATGCCGACATTACCAGTACTTTTGCTAACTATTCTAATGGTGAAAATCAGAATTTGAATATTTTTGATGCACTTAGAGTTAACTATTACGGATAGTTGCCTTAAAACAATCACTTAACAACACCCCTGTCCAAGTGCCTTTCCTTTTTAGTCCCAAATAATGGCAAAAATGTACAACACCCATTATAACTGTATATACATACAGCTATAATAGGTAAGAACGCTATGTCATCATCTTTTATTGAATCTATTCGGCAAGTGTTAAGAACTAAACATTACAGTTTGAGAACTGAGAAAAACTATCTGTATTGGGTACGTTATTTCATTAGGTTTCATCAATATATGCACCCAAAAGATATGCAAGGTTGCCATATTGAGCAATTTCTCACGTTTCTTGGCTGTAATCGTGGTGTCAGTTCGGCAACACAAAACCAAGCCTTATGTGCATTAATTTTTATGTTCAAACATGTGCTCAGTATTGAGTTTGAAGGTTTAAAATATGGCTATGCTAAAAAGCCAAAGAACTTACCAACAGTATTAACGCCTATCGAGGTCGCATCGATACTAACGAACCTTACTACTCCATATTGGTTACTAACCTCATTGTTATATGGTTGCGGGTTAAGGCTACGGGAAGCTTTATCATTAAGAATACAGAACGTGAATATTGAGGCTCAATCTTTGTTTGTTTTTAGAGGGAAAGGGGCAAAAGACCGATATACACTGTTACCTAAGCAATTAAATAAACCCTTGCAAAACCAAATACAGTTGGTCAATAAAATCCATGAAAATGACTTAAATAATGGAAATGGCCTCACTTCGGTTCCTTCTGCTTTACACCGGAAATACAAAACAGTATTAAAAGACTTGAGTTGGCAGTACCTATTTCCATCGACAACGACCTGTTGCCACCCCATTGACGGGTACCTTTGTCGTCATCATGTTCATGAGTCGAGTTTTTCTAAAAACCTGAGAAACGCAGTGATAAAAAGTAATGTTCAAAAAAGAGTGACGGCCCACACTTTTCGCCATTCATTTGCTACACAGCTATTGGCTCAAGGCTGTGATATACGAACAGTACAAGAGTTATTAGGGCATAAAGATCTGCGAACGACAGAAATTTACACACATGTTCTTGGGCAAAATAGAGCTGGAACAATCAGTCCTTTTGACCGCTTATCGGATATCGTAGGTTAATGCTGTATATCTATGCTAAAAAACTTGCCTGACTGTATAAATAAAAACAGTTGGAACATTTAACTGTAAATGTGTTCAGCCTTCATTTCTAGGTTATCAAATATAAATGTTTCAGGCACAAAAAAGCCCGATATCATCGGGCTTTTAGTCAAAAAGAATGTTTAAAGGATTAACCTTCAACAACCCCTTTGCTCACAAGGAACTCATCGTATGTGCCTTTGAAATCATTTACACCATTTGGTGTGATCTCAATAATGCGGTTTGCCAGTGATGATACAAATGCGCGGTCATGGCTGACAAACAGCAATGTACCTTCATACATCTCTAGCGCGTTGTTAAGCGACTCGATTGATTCCATATCCATGTGGTTGGTTGGCTCATCAAGTAGCAAGATGTTTGGCTTTTGCATAATCAACTTACCGAACAACATACGACCCTTTTCACCACCAGAAAGCACTTTGACTGACTTTTTAATATCGTCAGAGCCAAATAGCATACGGCCTAAGTAACCACGTACTGATTGGTCGTCGTCTTCTGGCTTGCGCCACTGGCTCATCCACTCAAACAAGGTCATGTCGTTTTCGAAATCTGACTCATGATCCTGGGCGTAGTAACCAATTGATGAGTTTTCAGACCATTGAATCGTTCCGCTGTCTTGTGGGATATCGTGTACTAAGGTACGTAACAAGGTGGTTTTACCGACACCGTTGTCACCCAAAATAGCGATGCGCTCACCCACTTCGGCAATAAGATTCAGATCTTTAAACAACTGCTCGTCAAAACCTTTGCTTAACTCTTCAACGATTAACGCGTTACGGAACAATTTCTTCTCTTGCTCGAAACGGATAAACGGGTTAACACGGCTAGAAGCTTTCACTTCATCAAGCTTAATCTTGTCGATAAGCTTTGCGCGTGATGTTGCTTGCTTTGCTTTAGATGCGTTAGCAGAGAAACGGGCAACGAAGCCTTGAAGTTCAGCAATTTGTGCTTTCTTCTTAGCATTATCAGACATTAAACGTTCACGCGACTGTTGTGCAGCCATCATGTACTCATCGTAGTTACCTGGGAATACGCGGATATCACCGTAATCCAAGTCAGCCATATGAGTACAAACAGAGTTCAAGAAATATCTATCGTGCGAGATGATAATCATGGTGCTGTTACGCTGGTTTAGCATCTCTTGCAACCAACGAATGGTGTCGATGTCCAAGTTGTTGGTGGGTTCGTCAAGTAGCAGTACATCAGGATCTGAGAATAGTGCCTGTGCTAAAAGTACACGTAGCTTAAAGCCCGGTGCAATTTCGCTCATTAGGCCAAAGTGTTGGTCAACACCAATACCAACGCCCATTAACAGTTCGCCAGCGCGAGATTCAGCGGTGTAACCGTCCATCTCAGCAAATTCCATCTCAAGATCAGCAACTTTAATGCCGTCTTCTTCAGTCATCTCAGGCAGAGAGTAGATACGATCTCGCTCTTTCTTCACTTCCCAAAGCTCAGCGTGCCCCATGATCACTGTATCAACCACGTTGAACTCTTCGTAACCAAACTGGTTCTGGCTCAACTTACCTAAACGCTCATTAACATCTAATGAAACGTTACCAGAAGTTGGCTCAAGATCACCGGCAAGGATCTTCATAAAGGTTGATTTACCACAACCGTTGGCGCCGATTAAACCGTAACGGTTGCCGCCGCCAAACTTAATTGAGATGTTTTCAAACAGTGGCTTAGAGCCAAACTGCATGGTGATGTTAGCTGTAGTAATCAAAGTGACATTCCGCTTTTGGTTATATGACTTAAAGAGATCATAGATAAAACAAAAACCAGTAAATCGAGTAGAGTGCTTTACTCCACCTCAACTTACTGGTCGAAGACTCACGCAAGTGGGCGTACAGCCTATAAAATTAAGCGCGATACTATAGCATTCTAGCCTAAATTATCAACTGCGATCGTCCCTGTCCGATGAGATCGCTATTAAAAAGTGCTACTTAGCGATTATCAGCTTTTATCTCTGCCTATAGCGTTAAACCAGCTTTACCTTACGCAATCTATTCGCATTAGTGACCACAGTGAGCGATGACAGCGCCATCGCGGCTCCGGCCACCACAGGGCTAAGCAATAAACCGGTAAATGGAAATAACACGCCAGCTGCAAGTGGGATCCCTAAGCTATTATAGATAAAGGCACCAAATAGGTTTTGCTTGATGTTTCTCATGCTGGCTTTTGCAAGCATTAGGGTCTCTGCAACCACCATCAATCTTGCTGACAATAGGGTAAAATCAGCGCTTTCGATGGCGATATCCGTACCACTGCCCATGGCAAGGCCAATATCCGCACTCATTAATGCAGGCGCATCATTGATGCCATCACCAACCATGGCGACCACCTCACCCTTTTGTTGCAGCTCTAGTACTTTTTGCTGCTTCTGCTCAGGTAACACATTGGCAAATACAGTGCTAATACCAACCTGTTTAGCTACCGCGTTAGCAGTTTGCTGATTATCACCGGTTAATAGCACCACCTTGAGGCCACTGTTTTTCATTGCGTTTATGGCTGCAACTGCATCCTCTTTGATTGGATCATTGATGGCTATGATGGCGACTAAAAGCTTATTTTTAGCGACAAATACCGGGGTTTTACCTAAGCGAGTTAACCGAGATATTTGCGCTTGATGGGTAGAGACATCATCTATACCGACAAGCTGCATTAAGCTCAAGTTGCCAATCGCGTATTGCGCACCATTAACCATACCTGTAATGCCTTGCCCTTGCAGGTTAGTAAATTGCTGCGGCTCCAACAGCGCCGAATGCGACTGCTTGGCTTTGGCTAAAATAGCACTCGCGAGCGGGTGCTCAGAATGCTGCTCTAAGGCGGCAACCTCACCGAGAAGGCTTTGTTCATCCATTTGAGGCTGTAGCATAATAAATTCGGTCACCTCCGGCGCCCCTTGAGTAACGGTGCCAGTTTTGTCTAACACCACAGTGGTCACTTTGCTGGCGGTTTGTAGCGCCTCGCCATTTCTAACCAGCACTCCCATCTTTGCAGCACGGCCCACTGACGCCATAATTGACATGGGTGTTGCCAGCCCTAGCGCACAGGGGCACGCAATAATCAGCACACTGGTGAGCACGACTAACGCATGTGACAACGCTGGTGCTGGGCCTGTTAAGTACCAAATCATGGCGCTAATCAGTGCGATAACGATAACAGCAGGTACAAAGTAGGCGGAAATTTTATCGGTTAGACGGCCTATCGGCATTTTCGACGTTTGCGCCTGCTGTACTAGCTCGATAATTTTGGCCAGTTTAGTGTCTTTCTCTCCAGCCATCACGCGGTAGATAAGACTGCCATTACCATTAACAGTACCGGCATTAACACTGTCACCCTCAGTTTTGTGCACTGGCACTGGCTCGCCGGTTAACATAGATTCATTAATCAATGTTTGCCCGCTAACAATTTCGCCATCGAGTGCCACTTTGGCGCCGGGTCTTAAGCGCAGTTTGTCGCCCAGCTTAATTTGGCTGACCTCAACCTCTTCATCGCCCGTGTCAGTTAGCCTAATTGCGGTGTTGGCTTGCATACCAAGTAAGCGCTGCACCGCTTCACTGGTTTTCCCCCGAGCTCTAAGCTCCAGAGCATGGCCAAGATTGATTAAGCCCAAGATCATCACGCTCGCTTCAAAATAAACATGACGCGTATCGGCAGGGAACCACTGCGGCGCAGTAACTACCAACATTGAATATACCCACGCCGAGCTGGTGCCTAGCGCAATTAAGGTGTCCATATTGGCGCTACGCGCTTTTACTGCGCGCCACATGCCTTGGTAAAAGTGTCGCCCCGTTGTGAGCATCACTAGCAAACTGACTAAGCCAACAATACCCCAACTCAGTTGCTGAGTCTGGCTATTGACCATCATCTCGCCGCCAAGTAAGCCCCACAACATTAACGGCACACCTAAACCAAGGCCGATGGCAGCTTGAATAATGCGAACTTTATACTCTTTTGCTTCATCGCGCTGTTTCTGCTGTGCGCCTTTGCGTGGATCTTGTAGCAGTTCAGCTTGATAGCCAACGGCTGCAACCAAAGCAATGGCTTTGTCTGCGGCTATCTCACCGAAGACCTGCACCTGTTTATCTGCAAGGTTTACTCTAGCGCTAATATCAGCATTTAGTTTTGTTTGGTTATTAGTCTGCGTAAACGCTGACTCGATTTTGGCGACACAGCTTGCACAGCTCATACTGGGCACATAGAGGGTGATTGATTGCATAGTTCTGCTCCAGATCTGATTAATATTTGTACCTTTGATGTATTAAGCGTAATGTCTCCCATAAGGGGAGAGTCAAACATCAATGCAATTTATTTTTGAGTGGGGCAATAATGAAGATAGGCGCCGTGGCAAAACTGACTAATTTGTCAGTAAAGAGCATTCGTTACTACCATGATATCGGTCTGGTGCAGGGGGTAAAAAACGACAACGGCTACCGAGAGTATGGCCAAGCACAGATTGATGCTTTGAGCTTTATACAGCACTGCCGCACACTCGGCTTTACCTTAGAAGATTGTAAAGCGCTGCTCGATTTGCAGCAAGATAGCCAGCGTAATGCCGCCGATGTAAAAGCGTTAGCGCAACATCACCTTGAGGATGTTGCACAAAGAATTGCGCACCTGACTAATTTGAAAAATCAGCTGCAGCATTTAATCCATGACTGTAAAGGTGGGCAACAACCCAACTGCGCTATTTTAAAGGGGCTTAGTCCAACCCCTTAATAATCTAGCCGGTATAGTTACCTGCGCTTTAAGTTAGTAATGTTCTCAATAATAAGCGTGGGGGATTCCCCTGCAGGCTTAAAGCCAAACACCTGACCATAGAAAGATAACTCAGATTCGAGTGCCCGCTTTTTACTTTCAGGCGAGACGCGATTAGCGGCATCGTCATTAAACTCTAGATAGGCGACCGGTGTACCTTTGCGTTTGACCGCATTATAAAGCTGCAATGTTTGTTCAGCGGGGATCAATGAATCATTCACCCCTTGGATGAGCAACAACGGCTCATTAATCCCTGATAAGTTATTCATTGCCGAACGCAATTTATAGTTGTCGACGGTTCCAATCAGTCTTTCTAAATAGTTACTTTCAAACTTATTAGAATGTCGTCTAAATGACTGGGCGTCACTAATGCCTGAATAACTCACCGCCGCCCCAAAAGTACTGTAATAAGCAACCGCTGACAGTGCAGTAAAGCCACCAGCTCGAGAACCTCGAATGGCCAGTTTACGACCGTCTACATCACCTCTATTAACTAAGAAGCCTGCGGCACGAACAGCATCTTCTACATCCGAACGACCCCATTTGCCATATAAACTATTGCGGTAATCTCTGCCAAAGCCTGTGCTGCCACGATAGTTAAGATCAAAAACGGCGAAGCCGCGGCTGGTCCAATATTGAATATCGCGCCTAAATACTCGACTTGCTTGTGCAGTCGGGCCACGGTGCAGAAACATCACTAGCGGCGGCTCTTGCCCTGCAGGCGCTTGAAAATTGGGGTTCTCGGGTTTGTAGAAATAGCCGTACGCGGTGTCGCGATCGCCCGTTTTAAAGCTAACGCTTTCAGCTCTTGATATAAAGTTGGGGTCCATAACGGCCAAGTTTGGCGCGTACATCAGCTGTGCTGCGCGACCTTGCACTTTATAAATGCCTTTTTCAGGTGTCTCTTTAGAGCCAACAAAAATCACTCCGTCGTCACTTTTAGTGACATAAGCGATATCAGCAAAATCAACCGCGATAGGCTCTGTTACGCCACTTTCAGTGTCGATTCGAACTAAGCCTGCTTGCCCCTCATGGTTGTAACTTGCAACTATCGTCTGCTCACTTTCGAATGCATAGTTGTGATTACCTAGATGCCAATTAGCAACAGCAAACTCCCCTTCCTGTGCCAATACAATTTCAGCTTGCCCCAGCTCATTTAAACGGTAAATATTCCACCAATTACTATAATCGGCGATAAAGTACAGCTGCCCACTAGGGCTAAAAAGTGGCTGAATAATCGAACCAGACTGCTCCATCGCCACCTGTTTTACATTAATAACAACGCCTTTGTTATCAACATCGCCAAGCCATAACTGGGTGTTATCCCATGGCATATTAGGGTGTTGCCAGGTCACCCAGGCTAATTGAGTTTGATCGGGTGACAATACCGGGGTTGAGTAAAAATCAGCCCCAGTAGCCAGCACCTCGCCTTCATCGGCATAACTTAAATTAATACCCACCAGCTGATTTGTGACTTTGCCAGCCTCTCGATGGTCTTCACGAACACATATTAAACGGGAAGCTCTAGAGTTTGATATACAGTCAGCATGGCGCGTTCCAGGGGGCGTTAATGCAAACGGCGTTTGATTGGGCGCAATGCGGTATAACAGTTGGTCGGAGTATTTAGTGGCAAACAAGCTATTGCCAATAGCAACAAAGGGAGCGCCACCATATTCGTGTACTCGGCTACCTATATCAAAGTTCGATGGGATGGCTTCGGTAACCGTGCTATTTTCTTCTATGCGTTGAACGCCACGACGCCCTTCATTACTTTCATCACGTATAGTGAAATAGATACTGCCAGTGGTAACTTGTAGCTCACCAATGCTGTCTGAGAGGTCGTATACATGCTCCGCATCAACCGGGGATTTCCAGCTACCATAATCAGCCACCTGAACCCCATCGGGCAGCGCTTCAGAATCGGCGACTTTAGGCTGTTTTTTAGGCGAAACGTCACAACCGCTAATGGTCAATAACAAGGTAGCAGTTAATATCGATGCAAATATAAATCTCATTGGCCGCCTAGAAATCATATGAGTGATGAAGTTGCTTTCAGTCTTATAGTGATGATAAAGCTAATATGGCGATTATATCAACTGCATTAATGAAACGGCAATTAAATGTATTTAATCCAAAGGGATCGGTTGCTTGCTATCCAGTATAGAGACTTTATTAGTCGTATAACTTTAGCTTAGAGTTGTTTGCGACTGAACTTGCTCGTAAACCAGCGTATAACTTCAATTTGGGTGCGTTGTTTTAGGCCAAAGTAGATACATATCCACGGAGAAATCAAAATATACCAAGGAATAACGGCGGTGCTTCGTCCATTAAACATCAAATAAAAAAAGCCGAAATAGATCACCAGCAGGCCACAAGTGCCAACAATAAGCATCATCCATTTGGTCGTTTTCTCTAACCACTCCATCTAAATCCCACACTCCTTTAATAGCAACGTATAGTTATATTATGGCGCAAACCTTCACTAAAGTTCAATTAGCACCGGTTCAGCCGCTAATCAAGCCATAAAAAAACGGGCCTAAGCCCGTTAATGTTGTTGAAGCTGATATTACAAACGTATACCGCCATCAATCTCAAATACACGGCCATTGACATAGTCGTTTTCAATGATAAAGCGGATTGTTGAGGCTATCTCTTCAGCTTGACCTAAACGGCCAACGGGCACCATTTTCTCTAGGCGCTCTAGCGCTTCAGGTTTCATTGCCGCTGTCATTTCAGTTTCAATGACCCCAGGTGCGACCGCTGCACTGCGGATATTATAACGCGCAAGCTCTTTAGCCCAACCGACACTCATCGCCGCTACGCCAGCTTTAGAGGCTGAGTAGTTTGACTGCCCCATGTTACCCGCCTTGGCCAGACTAGAGATGTTTATGATAACGCCCTCTTGGCCAGTTTCGATCATCGCCGCTGCCGCTTCACGGCCACATAGGAATGTGCCGGTTAGGTTGACATTAATCACCGACTGGAACTGGTCGAAAGACATACGGTCAATCACCTGCCCCTCTTTGGCTTTTAGCATTAGACCATCACGCAAAATACCGGCGTTGTTGATCAATACATTAACTTGACCAAAATCTTCTTTAATAAACTGAAAACCTGAAAACACATCTTCTTCGTCGGTAATGTCTAGTGCGTAACCTTGAACTTCTGTAGTTGCGCCAAGATTAGCACAAGCTTTTTCAAGCTTTTCTTGGTCAACATCGATAAGTGCTAGCTTTGCACCTGCGGCCGCTAAATTTTCCGCCATAGCGTAACCTAGCCCACCAGCACCGCCAGTAATAACAACTACCTTATCTTTTAAATCCATTGAATTACCCTTTATTTTTTGTTTGTTGATTGCTCTGATGAGCTAGGAGCAAACTGCTCAAAAATACTCGAAAAATCTCTTCTACCGTTGCCTTGGCGTGCATGATTCACATAAAGGCTACGTGCTAATGCGCCCATTGGGGTGCTTGAATTCGATAACAATGCCGCTTCTTGGCTTAATCCTAAATCTTTCACCATCAAGTCAACCATAAAGCCACCTTGATAATCATTGGATGACGGTACCGACTCCATCACTCCTGGACAAGGATTATATTTATCTAGCGTCCAATTACCACCACTACTGACCTTCATGATGTCAGAAAGCACTTTTGGATCAAGCCCATGATCGACGCCCATCTGTAAAGATTCTGACGTTGCCACCATTAATACCGACAGCAGCATGTTATTACAGATTTTGGCAACTTGGCCAGCTCCTGGGCCACCAGCATGGAAGATATTAGCACCCATTGCATTTAGAGGCGCTTGCGCTTGTTCAAAAGCATTATCAGTACCACCACAAATAAAGGTCAAGGTGCCTGCAGCTGCGCCCGCAGTGCCGCCAGAGACTGGCGCATCAATAAATTCGAGACCTTTACTCGCTGCATGGTTTGCCACAAAACGCGCGCTGTCAGCATCGATAGTCGAGCAATCAATCAACAAGGTACCTGCACCTACCACATCGATAAGGCCTTTGTTATCGCCGTCGCCAACATAAAGGCTACGAACGTGCTTGCCCGCAGGCAACATCGTCACCACGATATCGCTACCCGCTGCAGCGCCACATGCGCTTGTTGCAGTGAGTGCGCCTTGCTCGGCTAATGCTTGCATCGCCGCAGGAACCAAGTCAAACACTCTAACGGTAAAGCCAGCTTTAATTAGATTAACGGCCATTGGGCCGCCCATGTTTCCTAAACCAATAAATGCAACAGTACTCATCTTTTGCTCCTGGGCACTTTTACAAGTGCAATCTTCTATCCGTTTAATACAAGAAATTAGCTTTGTAGACTTAGTGGATGAGTGTTTTCATCCCAAGGTGATTGCATCAATTGCGCCAATAGCTCATTGGGTACTGAGGCAACATCTTTGTATAGCCAATTTGGGTTTCTATCTTTGTCGATAAGCAGAGCGCGTACGCCTTCAGCAAAGTCAGCTTTGGCGCAGCAATTCACGCTTAAGCCTAACTCAAACTTAAACACTTCAGCCAACGTCATTTCTGTGCCTAGCTGAGCCTGTTTGTGCACCAATGCCAAACTAATTGGACTACCAGCGAGCATCACTTTGCAGGCTTTGGCTAACCAAGGCAGCGTCTCTTTAATCTCGCTATCAAGTGAGCTTACGCGTTCAACAATGGCCGGTAAATCACCGCTCATTAACGCATCTATCTGTGTTTGATGCGTTTGCAGTTGGCTTGGCGCTAACGGTGTTTTGCAGTCTGCTTGCATATCGTCGATAAGCGCATGCAATCTTTGATGGTTGGACGCTTTATCGTCTGACCAATCAATCGTTGCCATCGCATCAAATAACAGCTCTTTATCGTCACGATTGAGGTAGTGGTTGCCAATGCCGACATAATGGGCATCAGCGCCATTCATGTTGTAGGCTGTCATTCCTAGAAACATCCCAGCTTTACCCGGCATACGGTTCAAAAAGTAGCTGCCACCCACATCAGGATATAAACCTATGGTAACTTCAGGCATCGCAATACGTGAATGCTCAGTGACGATTCTATGGCTTGCGCCTGCCATCAAACCAAGCCCACCGCCCATGACGATACCATCGCCCCAAACCACGACAGGTTTGCCAAAGCTATGGAGCAAGTAATCGAGCTGATACTCTTGGCTAAAAAATTCAGTTGCTTGCGCGGTCACTTTACCGGGAGTCGCCACTGCGGCGTGATAAATGGCTCTCACATCACCGCCAGCGCAAAATGCTTTCTCACCAGCGCCATCTAATACCACTGCGGCAATATTGTTATCACTGCGCCATTGGCTTAATTGATGAGTCAGTGCCTCTACCATCTCAATATTCAACGCATTTAGCGCTTTTTCAATATTAAGCGTCGCGACCCCTATCTGCTTACCTGACACAGTGCCCAAGGTTTGGAACACCACGCTGTTACTCTGCGTATTAGATTCTGTCGTCATTAGCCGTTCTTCCAAACTGCTTTGCGCTTATTTAAAAAGGCGCTAACACCCTCGGTTTGATCTTCAGTATCAAACAAGTCAGCAAACTCAGTGCGCTCAAGTGGCAACGCCTCTGCGCGCGGCATTGTACGACCGGCTTGTACCAGACGTTTACACGCAGCCACACTGCTCGGGCTTTGATTGGCCACTTTTTCCGCAAGCGCCATTGCTGCATTAAAGCTTTCACCCGTAGCTACCACCTCTTCAACCAGCCCTATCGCTTCTGCTTTGGCAGCTTTGATTCGCTCACCGCAGAGGATCATACGTTTGGTCCAACCTTCACCAACCAGTGCGGTTAAATTTTGGGTACCCCCAGCACATGGTAGTAGACCCACAGTCGCTTCAGGCAATGCCATCTGCGCTTGCTGTTCACAAATGCGTAGATCACAGGCTAGTGCGACTTCTAAACCACCGCCCATGGCGTAACCATTAATGGCGGCAATCGACACCCCACGAAACGCGCTTAGTGCCTCAAAAGCTTCACCAAAGTAACGCGCCATATCTGCTGCATTATTTTTATCGCCATCGGCAAACAGTTTGAGATCAGCGCCAGCGGAGAAGAACTTCTCGCCTTCACCTGTAATCACCAACGCATACACTTCTTTGTTGTCATTGAGTTTAAGTACTTTTGCTTTAAGCTCTTGTAAGCTCTGCGCTGTCCATGTGTTTGCTGGCGGGTTATTCATGCTGATAACCGCGGTATGGCCGACAATTTTTTCTAATAACAGTGACATGGAAACTCCTTTTAAATAATTTTATTCGACGATGAAAAGCCTAACGCTTACAAAATAGCGCCAGCATTTTCATCCAGTAAACGACGCGAGATAATCAAGCGCATAATTTCATTGGTTCCCTCTAGGATCTGATGCACTCGAACGTCACGTACATGACGCTCTAATGGGTATTCACGAATATAACCGTAACCACCGTGGATCTGCAGCGCAGCATCACACACTTGGAAACCGATATCAGTCGCAAAACGCTTGGCCATGGCGCAATATGCGGTCGCTTCAGGATCTTGTTGATCCAATTTGAAGGCGGCCAAACGTACCAGTTGTCTTGCTGCAACCAGTTCTGTTGCCATATCAGCTAACTTAAACTGTAGCGCTTGAAAGGCAGCTAACGGTTTACCGAACTGCTTACGCTCATTCATGTACTCAGTTGCACGCTCTAGCGCTGCTTGAGCGGTACCAATTGAACAGGTGGCAATATTGATCCGACCGCCATCAAGCCCCTTCATTGCAAAGGTAAAACCTTGTCCCTCTTCGCCTAGAAGGTTGCTCAACGGTACGCGTACATTGTCAAAGGTGATTTGGCGAGTTGGCTGCGCATTCCAGCCCATCTTGTCTTCCGCTTTGCCATAACTTACGCCATCTGCGTCAGCTGGAATAGCAATTGCCGAGATCCCCTTAGGGCCCGCTTCGCCGGTACGACACATTACAACCAGCATTTCGGTAGCGCCAGCACCCGAGATAAATACTTTAGAGCCAGAAATTAGATAGTCATCACCATCACGTATCGCTTTAGTTTGCAGTGATGCCGCGTCGCTACCAGCACCCGGCTCCGTTAAGCAGTATGATGCCAATTTTTCACCGGTGGTGAGTTGCTCAGACCACTCATCACGTAATGTTTGTGAGCCAAAGCTAGTGACCATCCAAGTGGCCATATTGTGAATGGTTAGCATCGCGGTTGTGGCGGTACAGCCCATCGCTAGCTGCTCAAAAATAATCGACGAGTCGAGACGTGACAGCCCCATACCGCCTTCTGATTCTGGCGAATATAGTGAGCAGAATCCTAGCTCACCGGCTTTTTGAATGACATCTTTAGGAAAATGATGTTCTTCATCCCACTTGGCTGCAAAAGGGGCTAACTCTTCGGTAGAAAACTGCTGTGCAAGATCGGCAAACTGGCGTTGGTCGTCATTCAGATTAAAGTCCATCTGGGTACTCCTGTTGTACTTGGTACAATACTGTCTATTGCCTTTATGATTGCTGCTGCAATATAGGCTAAGGGTCTTTAGCTAGCGGAGGTGTTATCTCATCCACTGCTGACCTCTATTCATTATTAAAGGGTTCGTTTTGCTAGGCTGGAAAGCTGCTATCTAAACGAACATTGCCACCTCACTGAGGTGGCAATTAACTTGTGCTTTTACTTAAGGTCAATGGTCATGTTTGGCGCTGATGCCACCGCGATATCAGACTCAAACCAGCGCGCAGTAATCGTCTTAGTCTCAGTGTAGAAACGCACAGCTTGCTTACCATAAGCGTGTTGGTCGCCGTAGAAACTGCCTTTCCAACCAGTGAATGAGAAAAACGGTAGCGGCACAGGGATAGGTACGTTAATACCTACTTGGCCCACTTCAATTTCATGTTGATATTTACGCGCTGCAGCGCCACTGGCGGTAAAGATTGAAGTACCGTTACCGTATGGGCTGTCGTTAACTATGGCAATTGCATCTTCTAGAGTTTCAGCGTTCATACAACAAAGTACTGGGCCAAAAATCTCCTCTTTGTAGATGCTCATATCTGTAGTGACTTTATCGAACATGGTAGGGCCTACCCAGTTGCCTGACTCATGACCTTCAACGGTGAAGTTTGTACCATCAAGTAAGCAATCTGCGCCCTCTTCAATCCCTTGAGCGATAAGACCGACCACACGCTGCTTAGCAGCAGGACTAATGACCGGACCGTAAGCGGCATCTTTGTCATCCCAAAGGCCAGGCTTAACCTTAGCAATCGCTTCTTTAAGCTCTGGGATCCACTCTTTCGCTGCACCAACAAAAACCGCAACTGAAAGCGCCATACAACGCTGACCTGCCGCGCCAACAGATGCGCCAACTAGATTATTAATCACTTGCTGCTTGTTAGCATCAGGCATGATCACGCAGTGGTTTTTTGCGCCAGCAAACGCTTGCACGCGCTTAAGGTTGTCAGTACCGGTTTTATAGATGTACTGACCAACATTCACCGAACCTACAAATGAGATGGCTTTGATGTCAGGGTGACGCAGCACAATATCAACTGCAGTCTTATCACCGTGAATGAGCTGCACCACACCTTTTGGTGCACCCGCTTGTTCAAACAGCTCAATCAGTCGTTGCGGCGTCATAGGATCTTGTTCAGACGGCTTAAGAATGAAAGTGTTACCACAAGCAATCGCCAGCGGGAACATCCATAGTGGGATCATCGCCGGGAAGTTAAATGGAGTGATACCAGCACACACGCCTAAAGGCTGGGTGTAGCTATAGGTGTCAATTGAACGGGCAACGTTTTCAACGGTTTCGCCCATCATCATTGAAGCGATGTTACATGCATGCTCAGCAACTTCGATACCACGCCAAACATCACCTTTTGCATCATCGAAGGTTTTACCCGTCTCTTGTGCAAGGATGGTTGCAATCTCATCGTGATGCTCTTTTAGCAAATGTTGGTATCTAAGCATAACGCGAGCACGCTCAGAAACAGGTACCTCTTTCCAACTGCTAAATGCTGTTTTTGCACTGGCTATCGCAGTTTCAACCTCACTGGCAAGGGCTGCATTTACTACTGCTATTGTTTCGTTATTAGCAGGGTTAGTGACGGCGATCTGCTGCTCGCCATTACCTAGAATCCATTCGCCATCGATGTAGTGCTTAACTTGAGTGGTCATATCGCTTCCTATTTTCATCATCTATTTGTGATAGTGATGAGCAAAATGATGATTTAACTACCGCCTTTATTATTTTGTTTTACAAGCTAGCGCTGGAGTACAAAGCTAGCTTGCAGGCTGTTAGTTAAATCGAGTCTTGTTGATTACTAATATTCAAACCTTACGTCCAATAGCGCTTAAAGCTCAATCGCCATTGCAGTTGCTTCGCCGCCGCCAATACACAATGACGCCACGCCTTTAGATAGGCCGCGCGCTTTTAGTGCATGGATTAAGGTAACGAGCAAACGTGCGCCAGAGCAGCCAATCGGGTGACCGAGTGCGCAAGCGCCGCCATTAACGTTTACTTTCTCGCTATCGAGCCCTAGCTCAGACACTGCCAGCATGGTCACCATGGCAAAAGCCTCGTTAATCTCAAACAGATCAACCTCATCTTTGCTCCAGCTCACTTTGTCTAACAGTTTATTCATCGCACCAACCGGCGCAGTAGTGAACATTGAAGGTTCTTGAGCGTGGGTTGTGTGGCCTTTGATAGTAGCCATCACTTCCAATTTAAGCTCGCTCGCCTGTGCACGGGTCATTAGCATTAACGCTGCAGCGCCGTCAGAAATAGAGCTAGAGTTAGCCGCTGTAATCGTGCCGTCTTTGGCGAACGCAGGGCGCAAAGAGGGGATTTTGTCCGGACGAGCGTTACCAGGCTGCTCATCGGTATCAACCACCACATCGCCGCGACGATTAGCCACTGTTACCGGGGTAATTTCAGCATTGAATGCGCCTGCTGCGATAGCATTGTTAGCCTTTTCAAGTGAGCTAAGTGCAAATCCATCCATTTGCTCACGTGTTAAGTTAAAATCATCAGCAGTGTTCTGGGCAAAGGTTCCCATCGCGCCGCCGGTGTATGCGTCTTCTAAACCGTCAAGAAACATGTGATCAAGCACTTTGCCATGACCCATGCGCATACCGCCGCGGGCTTTATCTAGCAGATAAGGCGCTTGGCTCATGTTTTCCATCCCGCCAGCAATCACCACGTTGGCGCTACCGGCTTTAATTAAATCATGGGCAAGCATCACGGTTTTCATACCTGAACCACACACTTTATTGACAGTGGTTGCACCGACGGATAAAGGTAAATCAGCGCCAAGAGTTGCTTGACGTGCAGGCGCTTGACCAAGACCTGCTGGCAGTACACAGCCCATTAGTACTTCATCCACCTGCTCACCCGCTAAACCACTGTGCTGCATCAGACCTTTAATCGCAGTCGCCGCCAATTTCGGAGATGCGACAGTTGCGAGTGCTCCTTGGAATCCACCCATTGGCGTGCGCTTAGCAGCAACAATAACGATATCTTGGTTTGACAGATCTGAACTCATAAATACTCCAGTAATACTATTAGGCTTATTCTCTGCGAGGTTTACGCTTAAACTCTATTTTCACATCAGTATTAATAAATGTAAGAACAATGACTTAACCTAAAGTTTTTGACTCAAAGTCTTTTTATCATCGGCCTCACACTTTTCAGTTGCTAAATGTGATCTCGCTCAACATTTCCACACTGTGACGTTTACGCGAACGTAAAGCAAGTGTTAGCTGGTCAAACATCTACCAAAGTATTAGCAGTTAATGTCACTTTGCATTTACAGCCTAAAAATAGAATGGGTAGATTGTGTAACCTCTGCCAACAACACTGCTCGCTCAGAAAAAAATCGAAAATAAAAAAAAGCCGCGACCCAATAGGGTTGCGGCTTTCTGAGCTTAATCTTAGCACCTTACAGCACTTCGGACTCCCACGGAGTACGTCCGCTCATATCATCAAGGTTATAAGGTGTTAACTGGTACACGTAGTAATTAAGCCAGTTGCTAACTAGCAAACTGCCATGGCTGTGCCAACGGGCAATAGGCTGCTTTGATGGATCATCAAAGGTAAAATAATTTTGCGGCACTGCAGGTGACAACCCTTGCGACAAATCTCTTTCGTATTCATCTTTTAAGGTTGATTTTTGATACTCAGGGTGCCCCATCACGAACAGGTTACGATTACTCCGACTCAGTACCATATAGGCGCCAGCTTCATCAGACTCAGTTAAAACCTGCAGCTCAGGGTGGGCTTTTAGCTGCTCGACATTCATCTCGGCAAAACGCGAATGAGGGGCATAAAACTCATCATCAAAACCACGCAATAAAGGAAAATGTTCTCGAGTTCGCTGATGACAGAAGACTCCAGAGCGTTTACTGCTTAGCAGTGTACGATTTAGACCATACAGGTGATAAAGCGCTGCGTGCGCTGCCCAACATAGAAACAGCACAGAGGTAACGTGTTGCTGTGACCAGTCAATGATCTCCCGAATATGATCCCAGTAAGAAACATCTTCAAACTCTATCTGCCCTAACGGTGCACCTGTAATGATAAGACCGTCATAGTTTTTATTTCTCACTTGCTCGAAATCACGGTAGAAATTATTCATGTGATCAATTGAAGTGTGTTTGGACTCTTTGTCGTGAATCCGCAGCAAATCAACATCCACTTGCAGCGGTGTATTTCCCAGTAAGCGTAGTAGCTGCGTTTCGGTTTCAATTTTGTTAGGCATTAAATTGAGGATCAATACCTTCATCGGACGTATATCCTGATTCGCTGCACGCGTTTCAGACATAACGAAGATATTCTCGGATTCCAAGATCTCTGCAGCAGGTAAATTGTCAGGGATTTTAACGGGCATACAGCGCCTCTTATTCAATTAGGAAAATCAAACAGAAAAGGCGCTGACAAGAAGTCGTAATCTAGTTGATTATTACCGCGCCACTTTCTGCAGTAAAACTGACATTGGCTCTGAGGAGTCTAAGTCAATTTTATAAGCTTGTTCATTTATAAACATGAGTTTGTCATTAAGGCTAATGCGCGCCCCAATCGTATAAGTATGCCCCGCTTCAAATTGATCTCTGTTGATCAAAAACTGAAACGGTGTTGGCGTACTGACATCACTGCGTTCGAATTCTGCTATTACAACGGCTGGGGCATCCATCAAAGATACATCCTGCACTTTTATTGATATCACCGCTTCTGGAGGCAGCGCAATGCGCTCTTTGTACCAAACCTCTCCTTGGATCTCGACTATGGCATTAGAGGTCGCACAACCCGACAACAAGCTCGCCGCAACAACAAAAGATAATAAAAGTTTAAAGCAGTTTTTCATGTTAACGCTCCTAATAATACATCAAGACTTCTGGAAGTCTATATGTCCGTACTTGAAATTTGTATGACTTAACGATGAATATCACTGTCATAGTCTACCATTCCATCATTTCACTGAAGAGAACGCGGCACCCTTGTCACAGCAACAAACAATTAATCTTGTTCTAATACACTTAAGTTTCTATGATAAGTTACCGATTCGAAGTCGAATACCTTTATGACACAAGCAACTGCAATAATTGTCGGCGCGAGCTCATTACTCAGCCGTGAAATAGCAAAACAGCTTGCTGATGACGGCGTAGAGCTCGCCTTATTAGCCCAAGATCCACAATCTCTTACTGAGTTTAGCCAATCTCTACCAACAAAGGCTGAAGTGTTTCCATTGCAAATTGATGACCCTCAAGCGGTGATTTCGACACTCAATGCAGTGTGGCACTCTCTTGGTGGTGCTCATCTAGTACTGGTTAATACTGGATTAAACAGTTATGACCCTGAACTCCCTTGGCAACCAGAGCAAGATATCATTACGGTTAATGTGCAAGGCTTTTCAGCGATATGCAATACCGCCTTCAGGCTATTTCGCGATCAAGGTTATGGTCAATTAGCGGCAATTAATTCGATTGCTGGTTTAAGGGGCGGGCCTAACGTTGCTTACCATGCGTCAAAAGCTTTTGCTGAAAACTATTTTGAAGGCTTAAGTATGCATGCACAGCGCCTTAAGCTACCTATCACTATTACCGACATTCAGCTTGGACTGCTTGATAAAGCCGCCCTGCAGCAAAGTCGTATTTGGCTCTCTCCACCGGCTGAAGTTGCAAGACAAGTGATTAAAGCCATGAAAGCCGGTAAGCGCAAAGTGTATGTGACTAAGCGTTGGCGTCTTGTCGCTTGGTTAACCAAACTGTTACCGGAGTTTGTTTATAATACTCGCCACTGGAAAACCAAAGCACAGAAGCAAGCAGAAAAGGTCGCTAAGAAAGACTAACCGAGTTAGCTGGATTAATATTTTTGCTTGCATCTAAATTAAAAAGGAGCCATAAGGCTCCTTTTTATTGGGGGGAAATCCAAGTTAATCAATATGATTAAAAGGTGTAACCCACACTCACCATGTAAACCCATGGGTCAATGTCTGTTTCAATTGTTACAGGTACTACTGTATCGGACGCTAGCACTTTGTAGTTGAAATTAGCATCTGTACTAATTTTTGCATACCAAACAGAAGCATTAACAAGCCAGTTATTGTTGATCTGATAATCTAAACCAATCTGGCCAGCAACACCCCAAGAGTTAGATAAGCTCAGGTCTGACAGTCGTCCGCCGACATCATTAGTAATTTTATTATCATAAAAGTTAGTAAAATTAACACCGAGTCCGATGTAAGGTCGCAACTTCGAATCTGCAGTACCAAAATAATATTGCGCAACTAAGGTTGGGGGTAGATGCTTAGTTTCAGCAACTTTTCCAACACCCGCCAAAGAAATATCATGTGTGAACGGAGACGCTGCTAATAGTTCAAGACCAATATTATCCGTCAGCATGTAGCCAAAGTTAAGGCCAAGTTGAGTATTGCTGCTTACAGAAAATTGACCTAAATCTCCTAGATCCGGCGTGACGATATTTTGGCTAGATTCATTCGGTGTAACCACAGCAACACCTGCACGTACAATGATATCACCAGCCTGATGAGCTAGTGCTGAAGAGGTAAAACCGGTAGTTAGTAGGGCTGTGGCGATCAAACCAGAAACGATATTTTTGTTCATCATATTACTCCATCAATACAACATGAGCTGCTGTTTTTGTTATCAATATCCTTACATTTGCGCGTAGCCTGCCAGAATACCTACAGCGTCTTTTTGATCTAGATCAACAACAAAACCAAATACCTATTTAGTGATACCGCAGAGTGATCACGATCACACCTTTATAAGATACATTGAAGCTGCAGCTTTTAAATAGGTGACTTACAACACGAAAGATCAAAAACCAACCAGACCAATCGAGATTGTTGAATTACATTTATCTAACACTGATTTAGGAAGCAAGAAGTAGAAGTGAACGCGGTTTATTTGACCATCAATTGAGGGTAATGAGTTAACCACTTTTTACTCATCAATCTTTGCTCAAACAGTTGCTTTCGTTTGATAGGGTTATGGGAAACTGTAAGTTCGAATAACCTTTCGCAACCAAATGGGCAATACAGCTCTATTTTGGGCTGAGCAGCACGACTTATGCTTGCAGCAACAGCTGTTTCCTTTTCAGGCCAAAAGCTCATCGCATCAACACAAGAGTGATAAGCGCTATCTTGGTTTTTCAGATGCATTCTCGCTTGATTCTTTACCGACCAAGGGTACTCAGGGGCTATTGCGTTGAGCTGACTTTGATAGTGCTTGTCGATTTCAGGGCTTAGGTTATTGGGTTCGAAATAGATGAGGTCTATATCGTTTAACGGGCGAGGTTCAATCCCATGCAGTTTATCCCACACCAGATTACGCACAAACCCTGCAGCTAACATCCATTGGGGAAGATTAAGGCTTTCTGCTATCAATAATGCTTGGTAGCGATAGGTATCTTTTTCTAACCATTGAATTATCTGTTTACGCGGCTCAATCATAACGACTAATAACTCAATTGACGGCTAACAGCCTAGCGATTAAATGTAATCCAATAAAAAGGAGCCGTAGCTCCTTGATTAACATTAGCGATCTATCTTGACGGTGGCACCGCTTTCATTAGCACTTCAGTGGTGAACTTGTCATTGTTGATGACAGGGAAGCGATCATAGGTTTGGAAAATAACCTGGCCTTTATACTTGATCATCGCAACGACACCATAGTTGATAGCGCTATCAATGGTATCTGCTGGCAGCAGAAACTTAAAAGGCACTGGTGCTCGAACTATATCAAAACTTTTCTGCGCAATGATGGAGCCTGGAGTATCAAAATCGATGATTGCTATTGTAATAGAGCTCCCCTGTGGTAGCGCTATTTTCTCTAGGTAACCTGCAGCACCATTGACCATAACAGGTGGCACATCTTCCACTGTTACACAGCCCGCCAATGCGATTAAGCACAATAAAACAGTCCACTTCTTTAATGCAGTCATCATTGTCTCTTCCTGAATATCATATTATTAACTTCTGTAATTACTTATTTTTACTGGTCATACGAATAAGGCCTTCTTGCGTTGCAGAAGCAACCAACTGCCCTTGCTGATTAAAAAACTTTCCAATCACAAAGCCACGACCACCACTGGCGTTCGGGCTTTCAATACTATAAAGCAGCCATTGGCTTAAATCGAATGGACGGTGAAACCACATCGCATGATCAATGGTCGCCATTCTCATCCCTGGCGTTAAAAAAGACACACCATGAGGCTGAGCAGCAGTCACTAAGAAGTTAAAATCTGAAGCATAGGCAAGCAAGTAGTCATGAACACAAAAGTTCTCAGGTACTTGCCCATTAGCCCTAATCCAAACATGACGCACAGGCTCGGTAGCATTGGGTGCCATAGGATTACAGGGGTCAACCAAACGCATCTCTATTGGTGCGTCAGCCATAAACTTCTCTAACATTTTGGCTGGAACTTTATCTTGCAAAGTCATTGCTAACTCTTGCTGATTAAGTAACCCTTCTGGACCTGGAACGTCTGGCATATTGGCTTGATGATCATAACCTTCTTCAAAAGTCTGAAAAGAGCAGGTCATGGTAAAAATCGGCCGACCTTTCTGAATGGCTTTCACTCTACGAGCACTGAAACTGCCACCATCGCGCATAATTTCAACGTCATAGATAATCGGTAGCTTTTCATCACCGGCACGTAAGAAGTAGGAGTGTAGAGAGTGCACCTTGCGATCAGCAGAAACGGTTTGTTTTGCAGCGCTTAACGCTTGCCCCATCACCTGCCCACCAAAAACATGACCAAAACCAAGATCTTGGCTTTGTCCGCGAAATAACCCTTCCTCGATCTTCTCTAAAGAGAGCAGCGCGAGTAAATCGTCTAATACTTGACTCATCGGAACCTAAAAGTTGAGACTATTAGTGCTAGCTTAACTCAAGTCCGCCTCGCCTCGCTAGTGTTACTCTAACTCAATATCACGCTGTTCAGCTGAAGCTTTAGCCCAAGCGAGCACTTGTGCTTCGCCAGATGATCGACTGCGATAAGGCTTCGCTCGATGGATATCCCTCCAACGGCTATGGATCACCTCTGGTGTGCACTCTTCAGCAGTAAAGCGACTGGCAGAAAACTCGATAAATTCAGCCTGACTGATCCCCCCAGCGGCAGCGAATATATGTTTGCCTGAAGGACATTTACTACTGCATAAATAGAGCACCGCAGATAGTGCGGTTGTCTTTGAGAATAGAGGTCTAACGGTAGGCGCTAAATGTTCGGCAGTCATTTTAGTGACCGCGTGAGGCGTAATACTATTGACCGCAATATCGAACTCTTGCCCTTCTAAGTGAAGACTATTGACCAGTCCTACCAAGGCCATCTTGCTAGCGCTAAAGCTTGTTTCATAGACATCGCCAAAAATTGAACTGGCACAGGTCATAATGATACGACCGTAACCGCTACGTTTCATGCTCGGCCAAACGGCTTTGGTCATGTTAAAGCTACCGTTTACATCAACATCAAATTGACGCTTCCAAGTAGATTCGCTTAAATGTTCAAAGGGGCATGAATGATGAATCCCTGCATTGTTGATGAGTATGTCTACTTTTCCCCAGGTTGATATTACTTCATCAATCATAGAGTTAACAGCAGCGGAATCACTGATGTCGAGGCAAAAGATTTGTACGTCTCCACCTAAAGTGGTGATGGCATTGGCACAGCTACGTAATCCAGCGTCTTTAGTTGATAGTGGTTCATTATCAATAATCACCACTTTCGCACCACGCTCTGCTAAAGCGATGGCATAAGCCCGTCCTAAACCTGCCGCTGCGCCAGTAACAATGGCAACTTGCTCTTCAAAACGCATGTCCTAGCCCTCAAACATTTAAATTTTGGTTTCACACTCAAGCGGCTTCAATACACTAGATCTGCAGTGCTACGAAGATACGAGATCTCTATGAGGCTCGTAATCACTTTCGATATCTTAAGGTGTGTAGTTACAAGTAATTTGGACGTAGGCCACTTCCCTGTAACACAAACAATGGCTTAAAGTATTCGGCAGCGAATGCTGAACAAATATATTTAAGCACGTTGCCCAATATTGCATACAATACTGGTGCACAAGTGTGCGCTAGCTCTAAAATTTTAAATGGCTAAGGAGACCAGAGCCTTAAGTTGACAATAATGTTAACTTCGACGTAATTGGTGACAGAAAATCCACTTTTTAGATGGCGCTAATCTTGCTATCATATGTGATATACCTCCTTTTGTTACATTGCAATCTGTCGATGTATCTCTTTGTAAAGTAAAAATAAATAATGAATCCTTGGATATTAGCAATACGCCCTCGTACCTTACCTGCGGCTATAGGACCTCTTTTGGTCGGCAATGTTCTAGCATTACAGCTAGAGCAGTTCAGTTGGTTTATCGCAATAACATCGATGCTTTGCGCTGTACTATTACAGGTCGCAGTTAACTTAGCCAATGACTATTTCGACTATAAAAGCGGTGTGGATACTGATGAACGTCTAGGGCCAGTTAGAGTCACTCAAAGCGGCATGCTAACGCCCAATGCTGTGCGAAATGCCATGGCTCTATGCCTTATACTTGCTTTGATTGTAGGCTCATTCTTAATCGCTCATGGTGGTTGGCCAATAGCATTTCTTGCGGTAGCTGCAATATTAGGTGCTTTAGGCTATAGCGGCGGTCCCTACCCTCTCGCCTCCCATGGTTTAGGCGAAGTCGCTGCATTCGTATTTTTCGGACTGGTTGCTGTAGTGGGCAGTTACTTTCTACAAGCTGCAGAAACTAGCGGCAGTGCTTGGTTACTCGGTTGTGCCATTGGCTTCTTAAATGCAGCCATCATGCTGGTCAATAACACCCGAGATATGGAGACTGATAACAAGGCGGGTAAAAAGACTTTGGCAGTGCGCCTTGGTTTAGCGCAAGCGCGTATTTTTTATCAAAGCTTTGTCTATATGCCTTTTGCAATCATAATCACTGGCTTTTTATTGGGTGTACTGCCTGGTATGCCAGTGCTGTTAGCGGGGTTAGCTTTTATCTTGGCCCGCACTTTGTGTAGAGACTTTAACGAGGTAACAGGCGCCGCGCTTAATCCTTTACTTGGCCGTACAGCAAAGCTCACGATGATCTTCAGTGCCTTATTTAGCATCGGGCTAATCATTGATTTACTTATACCAATCAGTATAAAGATTTGATCGCTCAGCGAGAGTTTAGCGGCTTTGAGGTAAGGCAATGAATGAAGGACATAGTTATTCTACGTTCAATTTCATTAACGCTGCATCAAAGCCGCTAAAACTCGCCTGCTAGGAGTGTTTTTGGCTTGCTACTTCTGTGTTGAATAAACTCATAAGGGAACAACCATTATGTCATTTATCCGCCTTGAATTAGCGTGCCAAAAACGCTCTGAGTAGATCAACTTCTTATACTGATTGGTATTACTTAGCATTTAGTTTTTATCACCCACAAAAAAGCCAGCTAAATTAAACATTCAGCAGGCTTTTTGTATCATTCAATGTGACTAAATAAGTTATTCGTATCCGTACTTGGTCACTTCAGACCAGTTTTTATCGACATCTTCTTTAATAAACTTCTTCTTCGCTTCAGTTAGCTTTTCAAGCTCAATACCAACAGCGGCATGGGCAGAGGCTTTACTACTGATATCAGGATAGTTAACACTCTTTACGTCAAACTTTTTCAAAATTTCATCGAGAGATGTGCGAGCATATTTTACTTGTCTTAGTGCCATATCCAGTAGCGCATTACCCTCTTCAGGATTATGAGCATACAAACCATGTGAGGCCATCGCAAAGTCCCAACGCCATTGAGAGTGACGAATAGCCATAATGGCATCATTCATCACAGGCCATGTAGCGCCAGCATCCCAGGCCGCTGCAGCTTCATAGTGTGCCTTAACCAATAACCCTTCAACCTCACGTGCTTTAGCGTCGATCGTTGCCTTGTTTTTATCGAGTGCACTTATGATTTTCTTCTCACTCTTGTGACAGCTCTGGCATACCTCATCAAAGTGGTCCAGTGCTTTACTTACCTTATGGCTAGTAAAGCTATTGCCTTGCTCATCGGTTGTTTCTGGCATGTGACAAGTAATACAGGTAACGCCTGCCTCAGCATGCTTACTACGACTCCAGTGCTCAAACTCGGGATGACGCGCCTTTAAGATAGGTGTTTGAGATATAGGATGGATCCATTCATAGAAACGACGGGTATCATAGTACTTTTCAATATCATCGACATTATTGCCAAAGATCCATGGGATATTAACTTTATTGCTGCGTTCAGGCTGAAAGTAATAAGTGACATGGCACTGGCCGCACACCTGCGCGCCCTTCATATTGTTATTTTGCTTATCAAAAGGAAGGTGTACTTTCGCCATCGCATCCTGGGCGTGTGGTCGAGGCAATGCAAGTTCAGCCTTTCCATCGACATGACAGTCTGTGCAGTAAACAACACTATTAACCTCTTTACCCACTTCAGTGAAGTTCTTCGCTGAAAAGCCTTCAATGCCCAGCTCATTCATTAACCGCGGAGCATCAGGCGTTTTACAGGTCCAGCAACTGGCAGACAAGCCCTTATCTCCAGCTTTAGGTGGCACGCCAGTTCTGAGGGTACGAGTAACATCCGCTACCGCAAAATGATGGCCTCTAGGGCTGTTGTACTCTTTCGCAAAAGAGGAACCAGCCCATAAAATAATGGCCGCTGGATAACTTGCCAACATATCTTCACGCTCGGTCTGCTCCGAAGTTTCTAGCCAGCTCTCATATTGAACTGGAAACTTCTGTTTCAAGCTCGCATCACGGGCTGCTTGCTCTTTGGCTGCAACACTTGGCTCTGACGCTTGAGTCAAACTGGCTATGCAAAGAAGCGACATTACCCCTGCTGTTTTAACGACATTTACTAGCATTTTTACACTCATCTAATTCTCAATTTTTTAACTAATTTTTATATTTAATCAATATTGCTAAGCTCAAATTAACCGCGCTACCCTGGTCGACCATCGATGCGGGGCTTGGACAATATTGAAGCATAGTTTACGACAAACAACGCAAAGGCTAACGACCAAAATGCTCCAGCTAACCATAACCATAACTGATAATAATCGGGTGCTATTATCGGCATTAAAGACCGCAGCACTGCAGCGATAGGGATGCATAAGAAGGCTACGGCCATCTTCGGACCTTGATAGATATTTCTACTTGTATGACCTAGAGATACCCTTGAAATCATCGACAAGCAAATGCCAGCCAAAGTACCTATCGCAAACAAATGTATTAAATGGCGGTAAGCCATAGAATCATCAATATTGGCAGCAAGTGCAAATAGAGTGACAGGCAAGAAAAGGTAAGCGATATGCAATGACCAAAGCATAGGTTCTTTTAAGGTTTTGTGTGGTAACCAACGCAGCCAACGACTAAGGTGCAGCGCACCAGCAAGTATTAATACCCCTTGCTCAATACCCTGTGGTAACACTTTAGTCATTGCCTGAATGACTAAAACAATCATCACCACAATCAGGCTTTTTTCTAATAGAGCGATTGGAGTCGGCTTGGTTTGCTTGATCCTAATCGCGGTGAAAAATGGAATGACACGACCACCAACAATAGTGATAAGTAAGCCTAACCACCAGATCATCGCTTGCCAAATTTGCAGACTAAGGGAGAAATCTCGGCTGCTTAGCGCGTAATAGCTGAGTAAGTTTATCGATAATGCCGCCAGTAACATGATGGGAAAACCGATATTGTGCCACTGCTTAACCTTGTAGATACAGCGCCACAGCTTGATAGCTGTTAGTCCAATAAACAGAGAATCGAATATCGCTGGCAACCATAACGGAATAGAAACAGGGAGCAGTAACATTATTCTGGCCAGTAGCCAACAGCCAAACGTTAGCGCTAATGCCCAACCTTTCATGCCAGGTTGGTTGGTCCATGTTTGCACTGATGTGAGTAAAAATCCGCAGACTATTGCTAACGCAAAACCAAAAAGCATCTCATGGGGATGCCACCATAGCGGTACCACTTTTACCCAGAAGTCCGTTTGAAAAAGACTGTAATCAGGATAGAACCAGGTCACTAACCACAGCGGCACAAACAGCATTGCCACTGTTGCTCCGCCAAGAAAAAACGGCCTAAAGCCTAATCGGAACAAAGCAGGTATTTTCTCTGTTGCCGCTGGATCATCAATATTTAGCATTGTTAAGCCTTAATCTTTAACAGGCATTTTAAATATACCTTTAAATAGTAGCACTAGTGTATCGAGCAATAATTTCGATAACAAATGATATCGAAGTTGTTTCTGACTTCTGTGAACTAAGTAGTTATCTGTCTGATTTGGTTATTCCTTTGTAGGTATAAAGCATTCGCCTGCCGTTCTTTCGAATGACTGTCCGCAAATGTGCTCACAAAAAATTCCAACTGTTCGATTAAACTTTAATTTGCAGTTTTTATTAATAAAATCACTTCGAACTGTTAAGTGATATAGAGGAAATAGCTAAATAAGTCTTCAAATTACAGCTCGACGGTTTGTATATTAGTCTAGACTAGAAGCAGCAGTTCATATACAAGGATGTATTATGTTAATTCTCACCCGCTCGGTAAATAGCGCGATAATTTTAAGTAATATCTACGATGAGCATGGCAACTCGTTAGGTGAAATCGAAATCAACATTTTTAAAGATAACCGTATCGGTGTGAAAGCCGATAAATCGATTGATATTGTGCGTGCAGAAGCGCTCGACGCTGAGCGAAACCTACAAGACTGTAAATGATACTCAAACAATAGAATGTCAGAGTAACGCAGCGTATTGAACTTATTACGACTGGTTGTAGATTTTTTAATCTTAGTTTTTGTTCGAGCTCAATCCATTTAGGACATGACTTGAGCGATGACGCTTAGCTAACGAAGCGAAAGCGTGTTGTAGCTGATTTGTGCTGCATGACTAAACCGCATAGCCTTGACCCTGCCAAAATAACCAATATGCTGTGGCAAAAACAACCATGAAAGATCAACTGAACCTAGTTTATCTCTGAAGATTGTTAATGCTTCTAGCTCAATGTGCTAGATTAAATAACAAGTAGTTAGGATGACTTAACTGGATTAACAATGGTTGAAGCAACAAAAAAAATTCTGGTTCTTTATGCACACCCCTCTCAAGAACGCTCAGAGATCAACAAACCGCTATTTGACGCGACTCAGCATCAGCACAATGTAACTGCCGTCGATCTTTATGCTGAATATCCAACATTTAGGATCAACATAGATAAAGAACAACAACGTCTGATTGAACATGACGTCATTGTATTTATGTTCCCGCTGTATTGGTACTCAACGCCATCGATTCTAAAAGAGTGGCAAGATCTTGTGCTCGAATATAACTTTGCCTATGGCGCTGATGGTAATGCCTTAAAAGGTAAAACTTTCTTATGCGCTATCAGCGCAGGCGGCAGTGAACCCGCATATCAACACGATGGTTATAACAGCTTTACCTTAAGAGAATTGTTATCTCCGCTAGAGCAAACTGCTTGCCTGACCGGTATGACTTATCTCGCGCCTTTTGCGCTATTTTGTGCCCGCAGTGCCTTGGAAGAGAATCGATTGCAATCTCACATCGAAGATTGGCAAAGCGTATTAACTGCGCTATCTAACGACACCTTAGATATTGCACAAGCCAGTAGATTACCGAAACTCAACGAAAACCTCCCGACGCTAATAAAGGACTGATAATGACCGCTTACTTTATCCAAGCTTTTATCTATCTATCAGCTGCCGTTATTGCCGTCCCTCTAGCTAAACGATTAGGTTTAGGCTCGGTATTAGGCTACCTCATCGCTGGTGTGGTCATAGGCCCTATAGCCGGTCTTGTCGGCAGTGAAACCAACACCTTGCAACACTTTGCAGAGTTTGGTGTGGTGATGATGCTATTCCTCGTGGGTCTAGAGCTTGAGCCACGTATGTTATGGGACATGCGCCATAAACTAATGGGGCTAGGTGGACTGCAAGTTGCCCTATCAACATTTGTGGTGATGGGGATCGCGCTAACATTTGGATTGACTTGGACCGTAGCACTTACTGTGGGGATGATCTTTTCATTATCATCCACAGCAATCGTACTGCAGACCTTTAACGAAAAAAATCTCACCAAAACTGATGGCGGTAAAAATGCATTTTCAGTGCTGTTATTTCAAGACATTGCCGTCATTCCTATGCTGGCCTTTATTCCCCTGCTTGCGCTGCCCGAACTGGTTGAGAAAGCTCAATCAGCCGCGGCAACCGCTGCTGAGCATCATGATGAGATGTCTTTAGTTGCAGGCTTACCGGGCTGGGCATACGGCATTGTGGTGCTACTGGCTATTGCCTCTGTCGTCGTAGGCGGAAACTACCTGAGTCGGCCGCTCTTTCGCTACGTTGCCAGTTCTAATTTACGCGAGATTTTTACCGCGACCGCGCTAATGTTAGTGATTGGTATTGCTGCGCTAATGAGTCTTGTGGGGTTATCACCCGCTTTAGGCACTTTCTTAGCTGGTGTGGTGCTGGCTAACAGTGAATTTAGACATGAACTAGAGTCGGTCATTGAACCCTTTAAAGGGCTACTACTCGGCCTGTTTTTCATTACCGTTGGCGCGGGGATAGATTTTACAGTGCTCGCCAGCAATATCGGGCCGGTGATGGCGATAACATTAGCAGTGATGTTAATTAAGGCACTTGTGCTGCTTATGCTAGCGATGATCTTCAAAATCAAGAATAGCGACCGTTGGCTGTTTGCTTTAAGTCTGGCTCAAGCCGGTGAGTTTGGTTTTGTACTACTGAGCTACACTGTGCAAAACCACGTCATCCCAGTTGATTTGGCACAAATGTTATCGCTAGTCGTTGCGATATCTATGTTCCTCACTCCGGGACTGTTCATTTTCTACGATAAAGTGATATTGCCGCGTTATGAACAAACAGAAAACAGCCGTGACCCAGATGCTATCGATGAAAAAGGCACGGTGATCATCGCTGGGGTGGGTCGTTTCGGTCAGGTCGTCAACCGTCTGCTTGTGACTAATGGTTTTAAGACCGTGGTGCTCGATCATGAGGCCCAACAAGTTGAAAACCTCAGAAAGATTAAAACTAAGAGCTACTATGGCGATGCCACACAACCGGATTTACTACACACAGCAGGGATTGCTGAAGCCAAAATGCTAGTCATTGCTATCGACAACCCAGATAGAGCCGTCGAACTCACTGAGTACATCAAGCACACCTATCCTAATGTCATTGTCCTCGCCCGAGCTTTTGATCGGAGTAATTTATATCGCCTACGTAAAGCTGGGGCTGACTTTATGGTTAGTGAGACTTTCCATTCAGCATTGCAACTTGGGAAACATGCGTTAACAAAACTAGGGGTACACCCCTTTAAAGCTGAGCAACAACGGGCTATCTTTTTTGAAACTGAAATGACCCACAAAGATACTCTCTATGAATCTTGGAAGATGTTCGCTGAAGATGATAAACACTTAGTACATTACCGCGACATGTTTATTAAATTGGAGGAGACTCTCAGTGCAGCAATGAAAGATGAGCGTTATCGTAGTTTTTCAAAAATGGAGCGTGGCTGGACACCACCTCCAAAAGCTAACCATACCGTGTTCTCTAAATCTGAATCTGATGACGTCGAAACCTAGCATAAAAAAGCCCCGTGCTAACTCATTAGCGCGGGGCGATCTTATTAAAACGGCTCTATTAGCTTAAGTTCATCTCTTGAACTTTTTCATGGGCAATTTCTGGAGTAGTAACCACTGGCTTCGAATGAAGATCAGCCTTTAGTTGGCCTTTACGATGCTTTAGTGCCGCATCGAGTTTTTTAGCTGCGCTGGTTATCGCTGGGTACATGACTGCATCTGTACCTGACGATGAAATTCGACTTCCCTCATAATTGGTTCTAATTTCAACCTGGAATTCGCCATGCTCTTTAGCAATAATAATATCAAGTGCGATCAGGGTTGGAAAATGACTTTCTATCTTCGAAAACTTCTCTTGGACATGCTGCTTAACAACATCAGTTACATCAACGTGGTGACCAGAAAGATTTATTTTCATAGGTTTTCCTTTTTACAATGACTTCTTCTAATACATTTGGGGTTAGCGCGCTAAATTACAAGCTTTATTAATAAAAATTTACGCAAATTATTGCCTAAATCTTGTCACTAATCGCTGCAGCCCAGAGCCTATCAGTAAAGTCAAAAAAATAATATTTTCAGTTTTTAATAAATTTGTCATTTTACTATGGTTAAAACATATGCGAATTGAACAATTACTGACTAACGAGAAATAAACCATACACTCTTAATCAAAATTGCCTCCTACTAATTTAGACAAAAAACCCAGCTTTAGCTGGGTTTTTATCACGCTTTTGACAAATAAATTTAAAATAAATGAGTGCTTTTTATCACATCAAACACTTAGCGTTAATTTACTTTACTGACACTAAACATTGGTGCCTTTGGATCGGGCCCTGTAACGGTAAATTTATAAGTACCAGCTTCGATGATATTCAGATGCATATTAGCGCCTTTTGAGGCTAAAACTTGACCAACATCAAGCGATACATTCTCTTGTTCAGCAGCCGCTCCTAAATCAACCGTAGACCAATCGCCGGTAGCGATTTTAAATTCATTGTCACCCGCGGCTAGCGAAATATTGACCGTATAGGTAGACATACCTTGATAGCTAAAAGCATCAACTTCACCCCAGCCGTTCATACCACCACGAATGTAAACAGTCTGACCGGCAAACATCTCAGCTTTATAGACTGTTAGCGTTATCTCATCTCGATTTGATGCGTCGAATATAAACGCATAAGTCGTTGCTTCACCCGCTTCAAAGGTCATATTGGCGCCACTAACAGCCAACAACTCGGCAACCTCAATGCTAACCGCAGCGTCTGATTCTCCAGAACCATAATCCACTGTAGACCAATCATCGGATGCCACCTTAAACTCATGGTTACCGGCAGCTAATGAAATATCAGCGCGATAAACACCTGCGCCCATGTAAATTAACGTATCGTCGGTGCCCCAACCATTCATGGCTCCTCGAACAAACACTTCTGTACCAACAAAAGGCTCTTCGTTGTAGACTTTAAGGATCGGCGCCTCTTTATCTGCCGCATTGAACGAGAAGAGATAGGTCGCATCGATAGCCGCTGTAAAATGCAAGTTTGCACCCGAGCGAGTTAATGGTTCATCGACCCCCTCTTCAACCTGTGCCTCTTCAGCAGACAACCCACCAAAATCAACGCTGCTCCAATCAGCCGAGGCAACTTTAAACTCATAATCGCCAGCCGCTAAAGTAATCGCAATGCGGTACTCGCCATCGCCAATGTAGATTAACTGGTCTGTTTCGCCCCAATCGTTCATGCCACCACGCACAAAGACTTCGGTGCTGCCAAACGGCACCACATCTGGTGCGCCAACGGTAGCATTAGCCGCTAAGCCTGAACCTTGGGCATCTCCCTGAGCTTTAACAAAAACAGCGGTCGTGTAAGCAGGTACTGTAAAGCTCCCCTCTCCCTCTGCACCGCTAAAGCTGGCACTTGCCACCATAGAGTCAATCGACGACATTAATGTTGGGTGGAGCTCAAAGCCTGTTGCTGTTGGAATGGTATGGCTGACCTCATTGGCACTAGCGTTCACCATCACCACCAACGCATCGACGGCAGGGTCTAAATCAACTAAGTCAGTGCCATCATCAATACTCATCACAATCACACCTTGAGTTTGACGCTTACCAACGTTATGGAAACCGACCCGCTCTATAATCTCAGCTTCTGTTGTCAGTCTAAATAACGGGCTCTGACTGCGAACATTTAGGAACTCATTGAATACGCTAGAAGCCATCTCAATCTCAGACATTGATGCTGCTGCATTGGGATTGGCTGAAATGCCAGCGATCTGCTGCCACTTAGCTTCATTATCTTGTTTACGGGGTAAGCCAACGTTCCAGTTATGGCTATTTTTAGTGAAGTCCACCCAATTAAACCAGTCTCCAGAGTCATAACTGTTTCTATCCATTGATTTCGATCTCAACAGATCGCCACCCATTTGTAAAAACGGGATCCCTTGACTAAGTAACGGTATTGTTGCGGCAATATTTTGCACACGCACCCGCTCATCAATACTCATCCCAATTGGATTTTTATATTGCAGGTTATCCCACAACGTTTCGTTATCATGTTTAGAGACGTAATTAATACTATCGGCAGGATCTAAGGTATAAGCCGTTGGTTGGCTATTCCAGCTGAAGCTGCTGCCTTTGGCCGAATTACCATTGAAGTCTTTAAGAATGTAGTTTTTAAGGTTACCGGCCATCGATAAACGCAAAGTGTCTTGATCCCGCAGTGCATCATCAGACGCCTCGACTTTAAACAAGTTACCGCTGCGAACACTCTCACGAATACGGTCATTAAAGGTGCCTACTTCACTGCCCGCCATATTGGCTTGGGTTGCTTGCTCAAATAAGCGATTGTCAGCCACTTCACCAAAGTTCCAACCTTCGCCATAAAAGTAATTATCTGCATCGACCGCTTGTACAGCTGTGCGTGCATTGAGAATACTCTGCTTTGGCATATGCCCCATCACGTCAAATCTAAAGCCATCAAAGCCATACTCTTTGGCGAGTATCACCATTGAGTCACTAACAAATTTATCCATCATCCGGTGTTCAGTCGCGGTGTTTTCACAGCAAGTTGAACGCTCAATAACACCAGATACTTCGTTATAGCGGTGGTAATAACCCGGTACTAGCTTATCGAGTACTGAGTTATCCCAAAGTCCTGATGAGCTGGTATGGTTATAGACCACATCAAGCACTACTCTTAAGCCCATATCATGCAGCGCTTTGTTCATCGCTCGCAGTTCAATCACTCTTGCAGTGCCTTCGCTAGAACTGGCGTAACTTCCTTCTGGCGCGATAAAGTGATGGGGATCGTACCCCCAGTTAAAACCATCTAGACCACGCATGGCTTCAACAATGGCCTGTGCGTCAGCAGAGCCCGGTAAGCTATCGGCAAGTACCGTCTCGATGGTTGCCGCTTTATCTTGAGTGCTGCAAGCATCCGCTGCATTATCAATTTTGTCACACAACATACCCAAGGTATCAGTTAACTCAATGCGCTCAGCGCTGTCTTCATTAATACTGGCGATGTCAGTTACAGGGAGCATGTGAAAATGGGTTAAACCGTTAGCCACCAGCTTTTTAAGGTGTTCAACCGGCGCAGTGTCCTCTTCTGTAAAGGCCAAATATTTGCCTCGATTTTCAGCTGAGGTACTTTCATCACGAATACTGAAGTCACGTACATGACCTTCGTAAATAACAGCATCTTCCGGGTTAGTAATGGTCGCCACGCTATGGTCGTCCCAGCCTTCCGGTTTTAAATCATCATCACTGAGATTTACGAATTGGCTATAACCTCCATTAGTAGACACATTTAGCGAGTATGGGTCGGTCGCTTCAGTAGTCTCTAGCTGTTTAGTTAATGGGTGATAGACCGTCACTTCAAAGCGATAGAATAATCTATCTAGGCTCATGTCGCCTTTAAATGACCAGATCCCAGTCATCGCATCAAAACTCATTTCTTCGCTACGATTTAAGCTTTTATCAGCATTGTAGATATTGAGTTTTAGCGCTTGAGCCGTTGGCGCCCAAACCGAAGCAGTAACGTTGCCATCACTATAATCGAGCCCAAGTGCTGCTTCATCGGCATCACTCTCACCTGATGTGTAAAGTGCATCTAACACTTTGGCTGCCTGCACGTAGGTCGCCGCAACAGGCACGTCCTCACCATTATGAGCGGCAACAACCAATTGCGCTTTGACAATCGCTTTAGCTTCATCAGCGGTTAGATTGGTGCTATAAGCTTTCCAGTCAGCCATATGCGGGATCAGTGCTTTTTGTGCGTCGCTAAGTTCAATTGCGGTTAAGGCCACAGTCTCACTATTAATAATGCGGTCAGGTTCCGCTGCAACGCTGATATCTGCTTTTTGAGCATAGTGCAGTTTAAAGCTACTGATATCGGTATCATCTTGATCCCAAATTAGCGTATCAGCATCAAGCCAGTGTGCGCTCATTCCTGATATCGATAACGGCTGTACACCTAGGCTTAATATTGGATATTCAAAAACCGATGGTTCGCCGTGCAGGGTAAAGTTCATCCGCACAAATGTTTCATCATCTTGCATCAGCGGCATACTCAAATCGCCATCACCAAGCGCCTTGCCCGAACCTTCTGTGCCAATGTGAATAATGAAATTACCGCAGTCGCTATAACCCTCTTTCAAATTCACAATCCAGTAGGCGCCGTAGTTAGGATCGATACCATCAAACTGGTGTCCGTCGGCCCAATCGGAGCTATCGAACGGTGCAGCATAGGCATCACAAGTATCGTTGTTCCAAGTGTGCAACCGATAACCATCATAAGTCGGGTCACTTGGGCTGTTGTCAGCGTCTTGCACATTGTTGTAATACACCACGGCCTGATTGGCGGCAGGGGTGAATACCGGCGCGGGTAAAGTTGGATCTGCGCCAACAATACACTGCTCATTGTTTTCATCAGGAACCGTTGGAGCTGGGCAACTGATAGGTTCAGGAGCAACACAACTTGTGCCAGCGGCATCCGGCACCATTGGCACATTACAAGTAAGTAATACGCTACCTGGTTCTGACGAATCTCCGCCACAACCCGCTAAACTCAACGCACTGATCGTCAGTGCTAAAAGAGAGATATTATTAGAGATCCTCGACATGAGTGATTTCTCCTAAATGATTTAATCGTTGATTTAAGCAAGTCGCGTCTTTTTATTTCTGATTGATGCAACGACCTGCCTTGATTGAATTTTTACAACTGTCACTACAGCGTGAAGGTCATCCCCAGATAAAACTCCCGGCCAAAGTACTGCAATGTGCCGGTTTGGCTTTCATTGCCAAAGTAACTTTTGGTGGGTTCATCGGTGAGGTTATTCACTTGAAATAGCACGCCTATTGCGTCGTTAACTTGATATGAGGCTTGGTAATCAACCACGGTTTCAGCAGCAAAATTCACTACCTGATTGTTAATCGCTACTTGTTCAGAAACGAACTCATCGCGATAGCGCGCACTAACACGGGTTTCAAAGCCTTCATAGGAGTAGAACAGCGTTGCACTGGCTACATTGTTTGATAGGCCCGGCAGCGATTGCGTTTGCTCATCACCACCAAGCGTTGTGGTCGTTTCGACTTCACTCTCAGTGTAGGAGTAACTTAAGTTCAACCCAAGACCATTGAGGCCATCAGGCAGCGCAGTAAAGACTTGGGTATATGCCAGCTCTAGACCACGTATATAACCGCCTTTATTGTTGTTTACCGCTGTCGTGTAAACCCCATTAGTGGTTTCAATCAGCTCACCACTGACGGGGTCTTCAATGCTATCGGGCACATTAAAACCATTACCAACAAAATCAAAATTGTCGATAGCTAACTTTTCAATGAATGAATCGATATCTTTATAAAACAATGCTGCGACTATGGCACCATCAGGCAGGTAGTACTCGTAAGAGATATCGTATTGATTGGCGTAAAAAGGCTTTAAAAATGGGTTATTCTCACTTGAACCATTGATAACACCATCATCGCTAACATTGGCACTAGCATCCCCCGCTAAGCGATTAATAGGCGGACGAGACATTACTTTGGCCGCAGCAAAGCGAACTTGAGAGTCATCCGTCACCTTAAAATTAAGGTTCAGTGATGGTAGGTAATCGGTGTACTCAATACCTTTAATGGTCGGCGCATAGTAATTATTCACAATACCTACGCCATCAACAATGTATTGCGCCCCTAAGCTAGGGTCGCCTTTGACGTTCTCAAGAAGGGTTGCAGACTGGTCGGTGTCAACACGGCGCAGGCCTAAGTTACCAGTAATAGGCAGATCGCCCAGCTCCATGTCAAAGTTAACCATCACATAAGCAGCTAGGATTTTTTCATACACTTCACCACTTTGCAGTACCGACCAAGAGTAGTTACTGGTGTAACCTTTAGCATCATCAACCCCGTCTGCATTACCCCAAGTTTGTACCGGCTCTGGCGTGCCATCAGGAAACCAAGCAGCTAAAGCTTTATCGAGATCAATCGCTAAGTAAGATGGGAAGTAGTTAAAATCGCCCTCCCAATCCACCACGGTGGTCATGTCATCAGTTAATCGCAGTGGCGGCTCAGTTGCCGAAAATGCGCCATCATTACCATATTCAAATACAGAGCGATCGTTGGAGTAAGTTCTGTCTGAGTAGCGGGCGCCAAACTCAATCGAGGCAATATAGTCGTTATCTAGCTCATATTTAAAATCTAATCGGTAGGCTTTTACTTCATCTTCGTTCACAAAAGGATAGATACCATATTTACTGACCATCACTTTATCGAGATCAGAAAATGCGCCAGCCTGATTAAAGCCAACGTTAGGTAGGTCTAAGCCGTTTAACTGATAATTAATCGCGACATTTTCATCTAAAATTGGCGTATCTAATGTGGCATCTTCAGCGACATTAGCCCACAACAAACCATTTCTGAAATCACTTTTTGCCGCCGAGTAAGACACGTCAGCAGAGACAGTAAAACGGTCTGTAGCTTGCCAAGTACCATTAATACCAAAGCTGTCAACTTCATCATAATCTTGGTTATCATCGTTGACAATTTCAACGCGAGTATAGCTTTGTGAGGTGCGGTTAAAATTACCACCGATGACAGCGTTACCGTCAAGCGCAGGGTTAGCAACCGCCGCATTCGGGCCGCCTAACTTAACTCGGTAACCTCGAGCAAATGCTTCACTATCAAAACGCGACACAAAAGCGTCAGCTTTCAAGGTAAAGGTATCATTAGGCGCCCACTCTATTGCCCCCATATAACCATTTCGGGTCTCAACACCGCCTAAGTGCTGCACTTCAAAGCCTTCACTGATGTACTCTTTAGCCGAATCAGTACCTTGTGGTCCATTACTATCATCTGCCAGCCCATCAACATCTTTAAGATCGTTATAAGCCAAACCAATAAATTGAGTTGCCACGCTGGGTTGCTCTAATCGGGCATAGCCCAATGCCACACCTAAAGTGTCGTCAAAATACTTACCTTGATAAGAAAAACTCAGGCGGTGACCATAGTCCTCTGCACCATAAACCTCACTGGCGCGATCGTTGTACATGCCGCGCACGTTAGCAACAAAGCTGTGTTGCTTATCAATAGCCAATGGGCTGGCAGTGGCAAGTTCGACCGTACCCGCAACGCCGCCTTCAATTAGTGATGCTTTAGGTGATTTGTAAACGGCGGCTGATGTAATAAGCTCTGAAGGGTATTGGTCAAACTCAATGCTGCGACTACCACTGGTTGAGACCTGCTCACGGCCGTTCAGTGTTGAAAATACAAACCCGCCCGACATACCACGAATATTAATTTCTGCAGCTTGTCCGCCAGTACGTACCGCGGATATTCCAGGTAGGCGCGTCAATGCGTCCGCCATAGAAACATCAGGGAGCGAGCCTAAATCATCACTGCTCAACTGCTCAGATACCGTATCGCCATAACGCTTTTGGTTAAGCGAGTCGATGAGACTGCGGCTATACCCCGTCACCTCAATGCGTTCAATCTCTTGCTCATCCGCATCATTTTTATTTTCAACTACAGGTTTGCTGATTTCTGCGGCTACAACCGTAGATTCCGTTTTCTTATCTTCTGCTGCTTGGAGAGGCTGAACAAAAAAAGCGCCTCCCAACCCTGCAGCAGCGAGCGCTAATGTTAGAACACTGGGTTTAAAGTGTGACATTGGTTTTCCCCTTGGCCTTGCGACTTTTTTAGTGACCCAATGTCTACGTATACGACTCAAACTAAGCTGACATTAGGCTTATTTTTAACAGCCATACTAGCCAAGGTTGAATTTTAACCACAACAGACTGCATACGTATTCATAACATTTGCGCAACAGCGGTGGAAATGAATAATTACTTAAGCACATGATTATTAAGAACTAGCATAGCTAAAAGCCGGATTAACTTTTTACAGAGGCTTTGATGGGATGAGGGGTTTTGCGACACATATCTCAAGATTGTCATCTTTACATTCAAATACGAATAAAAATAGTTATCAATTAAACAGTTTAATGTAAAATATTGCCCTCCTTTATAAAAAATTAGGCGAACGATTAATAACGTCTAACATGTAGGTGACATTAAAAGTGGTCTCATTTAGCTCTAATATCAATCGCTTAACTAGTTCACAGGTTTTCAATATTAGCTCACGAGCTCTAGCTGCTATCTTCGGGGGCTATCTTTTAGCCGCAACCGCCTGTGGACTGCTCGCAGTCACCCTGCCGCTTATTGCCGTTCAAAGCACATTGACCGCAATGATGCTGTCATTTTCTATCTATGCTGCTGCAGTCATTTGGGTGTTTAGCGTACAGAGTCATTTTGTTGCATGGCGTGATCTGCTCGGCTTGAGCGGCGTTTTTTATCTGATGATTAGGTTGATTAGCTAACCATGAAAGAGAACTTTTTTCGCAGCATGACTTGGCTGCACACTTGGGTTGGTTTACTTGTCTGTTGGGTATTACTGTTAATTTTCTTTGCTGGAACACTAAGCTACTATCGACACGATATTAGCCTTTGGACTAAACCAGAACTGCATAAAGATGTTATTCAAAGTTATGATGCGAGCCTCATCGAGCCTGAACTAGACAAAGCTCAACATTACCTAGCTCAGCATGCAGATGGCGCACGAGATTGGCGTATCAATTTTCCAACGGACCGCAAACCTTATCTAAGCTATAGCTGGCAAACACAGCCAGAAGCGGGTCAACGACGTGGCCAATTTATCGAGCATGTGGTGCAAGAGGGTCAAGAGCGACTTATCACTGATATTCGCCAAACAAAGGGCGGTAACTTTTTCTATCGATTACATTTTGACCTGCACTATATGCCAGCCAAAATTGCCCGTTGGATTGTCGGTTTTTGTACCATGTTTATGTTGATTGCTTTGATCAGCGGCATTGTTATCCATAAGCGGATTTTTAAAGATTTCTTTAGCTTTAGACGCAACAAAGGCAGTCGCTCTTGGCTTGATGCTCATAACGTAAGCTCAGTCCTTGCCCTGCCCTACCATTTGATGATCACCTACACCGGGTTGGTTACCTTTATGGCGATGTATATGCCCTGGGCTGTGATGACTGCATATGATGGCGACTCACAAGCATTTCGCAAAGAATTAAAGCCAAGTCGAGTACAAGTAAAACCCGTTGGCGAAGCCGCAGACACAGTTCAGCTAACCTCCTTGCTGCCTCAAATCCATCAACTTCTAGGAAGCAGTCCCATTAGGCAAGTGGTCATAAACAACCCTGGCGACAAAAACAGCAGAGTGAATGTCTACAGAGATACCGGTGAAACAGTTACCGACAGAAGGACAGCGATTGTATTTGATGCGGTAAATGGCAAGTTGATGAGTAAGGGCATAGAGCCTGATTCAGGCGCACAAAATACCCATGATACCTTGATAGCTTTACACACTGGACGCTTTTCTGCGCCCGCTTTAAGGCTACTTTTCTTTATCTCAGGGATAATGGGCTGTGCCATGATTGCCACAGGCACCCTTATGTGGGCCAACAAAATTCGCCAAAAGCAGCAAAAACAATTAAAGCAGGGCAAAAAAGCCACACTAGGACTACGTTTAGTTGAAGGGTTAAACCTTACTTTTATCGCCGGTTTGCCACTGGCGGCGAGTGCGTTTTTCTATGCCAATAGATTACTCCCCCTTGATATGGTTAATCGAGCGCAATGGGAAGCCAATAGCTTTTTCTTGGTACTCGCTTTTATCGGATTTATCGCTTGTTTCAAGCGCACATTATCCGTGTGGCGCGCTGTACTCGCACTATCGGGGCTGAGCTTAATAGCCATTCCGCTACTCAATGCCTTAACTTCTAATAGCAACCTACTCAGCAATATGAGCCAAGGGCAATGGTCACTAGCTGGATTTGACATTATCTGCAGCATAATTGGACTGTGCATACTGTTTGCCCGCAGCAAGCTTGCTCAGCAACAAAAACAGCCTGCAAAGCGGCAAAAAAATGGCTCAATGCCTGATCTATCTCTAGGCAACTCAGCAATAAATAAAGAGGCATAAATGACAATGTTGAGCTTATTAGGATTCAGTTACGTCGCATTTAGTCTATTAGCTCTGGCTATGTTTTCTCATCATCGAGAAGTTTTAGGCTATGCCCCGAGTGATAAGCGCTGCAGAGTTTTATCAACTGCAGGTTGGTTTGGACTAGCCCTTACCTACTGGGGCTGCACGTTGCTGCAAGGTGTTGCGTACGGCAGTATTATCTATTTTGGCCTATTAGCCGTTGCTGGCTTATTGGTTGTGATGACCTTAAGCTACCGAGCAAAGTTTATGCCCTATGCCATGGGATTAAGCACAATATTCAGTGCGATACTTTTGCTTATCCCATCAGCGCGTTAAGTTGCCACAATAGCCTTAAGCTCGAATGCTAGCTTAAAATATTATATACCCGTTCTACCTGAAGATGCTGGATTCAGTGGGAATTTAATGGGCTTTAATCACAGGTTTATTGTTCCAGACTAAACCTAAGCACCTACATCCATATAGGCGAGGCATTGATTGCCATTAATGGTCGTTCCCTTGGTAAAATCAATAACACGGAGTAAAGCCCATGCTTTTTATATAAGAAACGCCCATCGCAGAAGGCTTTGTGCCTGCCCACTTCGTTGTTGCACTCACTTAAAAGGGAATAACCATTTCCACATTAGTACGCCTAGAATTGAACAGGCACAATGCCTCTGAAACAAGCATATTCGAGTAGAACGGGTATATGCCCTTCGATGACGAGTCGCTGGGCATATTTTTTAACTAAATATTACACCGCAAACACGCTGAGACTGAGAGAGTACTTTGTAAACAGTGCTCTCAGCTAAACCTAGTAAAAATACCTGTTCACATCTGATTCAGTTCACATTCAGTTTCAATCACTTAGAATACAGCATATTAAAATATTTTGATGACTGAGGTTATATGCAAGTATCACAACCCCTTACCCAAACTGTTACTCAGTCCCCGACTCAAAGTACACCTATAAGCACGCCAAAAAACGCGCAACAGAACACACCCGCAAGCTCAGGCAACCCCCTTTCCCAAGCGGCACAACCGGATACAGTCACTCTCTCTGCTAACGCTATAACCTTGGCAGCAAAAGACAGTTCAACGGCAAAAACAGTCGCCGCAACCAAGCAAGCAGAAGTTTTGCCTGTTGAGCCCAAGCTGCCTAATGAAGGCGAAAAGGTAGAGAATTATGTTGACTACAAAAAAGCTAAGGCGCAATACCAGTTTTATGCTGATATAGCCGGCGTAACTACTGGAAACAGCAACCTAACGCCAGCGTCTACTTATTACTTATCTAATAACGATGATGCTCGACAAGCTGTAGTAGACAATAAAGCTCAGCAACAACAGCAGGCGGTTATGCAAACCTACGTTGAAACAACTCAATCTATTAATGTCTATAGCTAGGTCTGATGCGATCAAAAAAAGCCGCATTAGCGGCTTTTTTTATCCCAATACAACCCAATAAGCAATAAACCTCCTCAATACTCGGTCTGTTGAGATCTGAAGCAGTCAGCTAAATAGACGATGCTAACCTACCCAGCTTTAATTACATCCATGTCATACCATGGTGTTGGGTTGATCGGGCATCTAAAACGAACGCCTTCAGCTGTCACTTCAACAACATCACTGCGAAGTGTTTTACCAGGTTCAATTGGAAACATATCTAACGCTTCATGCGTGGTGAAGTTTTGCAGCTGAAAACCAACTAACTTGCCAGCCTTATTGGTAATAATGAATTGGTATTTACCTGGTTTTAATGACGCTAATGTATCTTTAGCACTGAAGTAACCACCGTGTTGGTCTAAGTAAATTTCTACCACACCGTCGGCATTTTGAGTCGGGGTTGCAGCTGACGTCGCAAAGCTAAACAGCACTGCTGTTACTAGCATTATTTGAGTGATGAGCTTTTTCATTTTGTCTTCCTTAATGATGTGTTTGAACTAACAGCACCAGAATAGCGAGCTAGAGAAAAAGAGAGTATGCCTGAGAGTCTGCGCTTTATGCCTGATCGTCTAATCTTATTAAATAAGCCGTCTTAATACGTAGTTTTTAGAATTTAACTTACAACAGAAAATGGTTATCAATGATTGATATCAATAGTTTACTTGCAGGCTTTCACCTTAATGCGACGATTTTTCACCGCTCCTTACTTTGTAACACTTGGAGTACAGACACTTCTGGCAGTGGACTGGCGAGCTTTCACTTAGTTAGCCAAGGTCAGGCGTATTTATATTGTGATGATATTAATGCCCTTGAATTAACCGCTGGTGACTTAGTGGTTTTTCCCCATGATGCGCCCCATATTATCAGCAGCAGTGATAACGAAAAAACAGCAGCTAGCATCGATAACTTTATCGCCTACCCAATGGCTCATGGATCAAGCGATCAAACAGGCTTGATATGCGGTTACTTTGATTTTTGTGAAGACAAAAGCCACCCTCTGATCAATCAACTGCCAGCCTGTATGGTGATCCATAAACATCAGCAGCAAGGCGCACTTGCTGGCATAGTCCAAAGCCTTATTGAAGAAGCAAAACTGGGAATACTGGCCAACGAGGTGATTTTGTCGCGGTTAAGTGAAGTCTTTTTCTTAAATCTAATAAGAAAACTATCCTTAGATGAGCAGACCAGTATTGGTCTATTCAAAGCGTTACAAGATCCAAAAATGAATAAGGTACTGCATGCAATCAATACCGACTTAGCTCACCCATGGACCGTAACCACTATGGCCGAAATAGGTGGCTATTCACGGGCAAGTTTTGCGAGTTACTTTAAAGCCTATCTTGAACTGACCCCGCTTGAGTATTTAACTAGGCTACGCTTATCACAAGCACAGAAACAACTACGCGCAGGCGACAGTGTTTATAAAACCGCACTCGATGTTGGCTATCAAACCGACGTCTCTTTTGCGAAAGCCTTTAAACGCTACTTTGGCTATGGGCCTGGCAGCAGTCGCAAAGCCATTGATTAGCTTAATGCTAACAAACCTTTGCGCCATTAATTACATTCAGCTTAGCCGTTGTTAAGTTGACCCACGATAAACAAGAGGTTAGTTTCACTCTTTTGGCAGCGAGTAAACAATATGAGTTTTAATATAGATATTAACTGGATAGCGGCTGATACACCGGCTACAGAGCCCGCGGGGTTTTGTCGCGATCACAGTATTGTTTATGGCAGCGGTCAACAAGTTAACGCTTCATCTGCGCCAGAGTATAGCGGCAACAGTGCCTTTGTTAATCCAGAAGAGAGCTTGTTAGCGGCGCTATCTTCCTGTCATATGCTGACATTTTTAACCATTGCTCACCTGAAGCGCCTGCCCGTTATCAGCTACCATGACCATGCAGAAGCTGAGCTTGGTAAAAATGAGCAGGGTAAACTGTTCGTCAACAGAATCACTTTAAAGCCGCAAATAACCTTTGCCGATGGGGTTGAAGTGAGTGAAGATGTTATCGCTAAAATTCATCAAAAATCTCATGCAAACTGCTTTATTGCCAATAGCCTTAATCCAGATACCGTGGTTGAGATCCTGACTAAATAGCTAAGTGAATAACCCCGCAGTAAGCTAATTTCCTCCAGAGAAATTAGCTTGTATTACAACGATTCAACCTCTCCTATTCAAGCGAAAAGCACCTGCAGTCAGAAAGCCTAATTTAGCAATTATCATCATTAGTTCGATTCTATTCGCATAAAAAAACGCGACTTTTCGCTAGTTAATTCAAAAGCCTAAAAAATAAATTAATTTCAGAGTACACGCGTAAGCTTATGAAATTTTTATAGTTAATATTCATCGCCACACAAAAAACTAAACAAGCGTTTAAATTTATCGTTTGAAAATTTGATCTATCGCTCATTTTGTGACGTAATGTGAACCATACTTCTGGTCGGACGAGCATCGAAAATGAGCATTAGAACTAAACTAAAAAAAGTATTACCGAGCATTTCTACTACTGAACAAGAAGCACTCGACGCTGGCGATGTGTGGTTAGAAGGTTCAATTTACCAAGGCGTGCCTGACTTTGCCGCTCTGCGCGATATTCCTGTAGCAACCTTGTCTGCGGACGAACAAGCGTTCCTCGACGGCCCAGTACAGACATTGATTGAGATGGTTGATGATTTTGAAATTCAGCGCAGTAAACATCTACCAGAGAATATTCTTAACTTCCTTAAAGAAAACAAATTCTTCTCTCTTATCATTCCAAAGTCATTTGGCGGCCTAGAGTTTAGCCCTTATGCCAACTCCACTATTGTTGCGACTATCGCAGCAAAAAGCTCTGCTGTAGCGGTTACCGTTATGGTACCTAACTCACTCGGTCCAGGTGAGCTTTTGATGCACTACGGGACTTCAGCGCAACAAGATTACTGGTTGCCACGCTTAGCAAACGGTCAAGAGATCCCTTGTTTTGCTTTAACTAGCCCTGAAGCGGGTTCAGATGCTGGCGGAATTCCTGATATTGGCACCGTGACAATGGGCGAATATCAAGGTGAGCAGGTCTTGGGGTTAAGTGTCACTTGGGATAAGCGTTACATCACTCTTGCACCCATTGCGAGTGTACTTGGTCTAGCCTTTAAGGTTGAAGATCCAAATGGCCTACTTGGCGGTAAAGAGAACTTAGGCATCACTTGTGCCTTAATCCCAAGAGCACATCCAGGTGTCGAGCTAGGTAATCGTCATGACCCAATGGGCATTCGTTTTTATAACGGTACCACTCGCGGCGAAAATGTATTTATACCAATGGACTTTATTATTGGTGGCCAGAAAAATATCGGTCGTGGCTGGGCAATGCTTGTAGCATGTCTTGGTGCCGGTCGCGGTATTTCACTGCCAGCTTTAGGTGTGTCAGTTAGCCAATGCTCATTTAAGTCTTCTGCTGAATATGCAGCAGTGCGTGAGCAGTTTGGTCTATCAATTGGTAAGTTCGAAGGTATTCAAGAAAAGCTTGCTGACATTGCAGGTAAAACTTATTTGCAAGAAGCGATGCGAGTACTTACCACTGAAGGCTTGGGTCTGGGCTTAAAGCCATCGGTTGTTACAGCAATTGCCAAATACCATATGACAGAACTGGGTCGTGACATTCTCGATTCTGCAATGGATATTCAAGCCGGTAAAGCGATTCAAAATGGCCCTCAAAACACGTTAGCCTCAGGCTACGTTGCTCAGCCAATTGCTATCACAGTGGAAGGGGCGAATATTCTAACCCGTAACCTGATGATTTTTGGTCAAGGCGTGATGCGTTGCCACCCATACTTACAAAACATGGTCGAGTCTATTCATTCTAACGAAAAGCAAGCTGACAGAGTGTTCAACGGCATTTTACGCAAAACCATAGGTTACAGTGTGGGTAACAGCTTGCGTGCCTTTAAGCTTGGCTTACTGCCATTCACCGCAGCTGCAAGTTCGACACTTTCAGAGGTGAAACCTTATGAGCAATCGGTTCATAAGCTAGCCTCAAAGTTGGCAGTCTATGCCGATTTCTCACTACTCGTGCTAGGCGGCAAGTTGAAACAAGCCGAGATGCTTTCAGCACGTCTTGGTGATGTAATGAGCTACCTATACGCCGCAATGGCATCGATTCGCTACTATGAACAAAAGCTATCCGCTAGCGAAAGAGCAGAAGCTGCGCCTTACTTTCATTACGCCACACGTTGGTCTTTATGCCAGGCAGAAAAAGCATTATTGGACTTCTTAGATAACTTCCCGTCATCAGCCACACGCAAATTCATGCGCTTAATCACCGTCACTTACTCACCTAAGATGACAAAGATTAACGATGACTTAGTCCGTGAGTTAGCCGAACAAGCCCAGCTAAACACTGAGTTTAAGAAGAATCTAACCCACCTTGTTAAGCCCGTGGCCGGCGACGGTAACTACATCAACGAGCAAGCATACCTTGCTAAGATGGAATGTTTACCACTGCTTGCTAAGGTGAAGAAAGCGATAAGAGCCCGCACCTTTAAGCCAGGTGTTAGATTCTCGCTCACTTTAGATGCTGCACTTGAAGCTAAAGTGATTAACGATAGCGAACATCAATTGCTGCAAGATTATAATCTGAAGCGTGAGCGTGCTATCCGTGTCGACGAGTTCGATTTTGATATGAATCTCATCACTGAAAAAGCCGACCTAAAAATTGCTAACTAATACCAATCGGTATAAAGGTTTGGTCGCTCAGCGAGAGTTTAGCGGTTTTGAGGCAAGGTCATTAAATGCTCCTGCATTAATGACATTCACCACATCCATGTGGTTTGCAGTGAGTGAAGTACATAGTTGAACTAGGTTCAAGCTCATTAACGCAGCATCACAGCCGCTAAAACTCTGAGTAGACCAACTACTTATACCGTTTGGTATAAGCCTTTTTTAAGGAGCTTCAAATAGAAAATGGCCGTTTTGTGTAAACAAAACGGCCATTTTTATTTATGCATCAATGAATCAATGAATCAATGAATCAATGAATCAATTCTACACCTTATCTAAAGTTCGCGACTCGCTACTCCAGTTCAGGTGATATTTCTCGCCAGCAGGCTTATCGGTGCGCTCGAAGGTATGCGCACCAAAGAAGTCACGTTGACCTTGTAACAAGCTCGCAGGCAACCGTTCGCAGCGGTAACTATCGTAATAAGCCAGTGCCGAACTGATACATGGCGCAGCAATACCGCTCATCACCGCGGCAGATACCGCATAACGCCAATCGGTTTGTTTTTCAGATAAGGCTTTGGCAAATGTTTCCGCCATCAACAGATTCTCAAGCGCTGCATCTTGCTGGTAAGCCTGAGTAATCGACTGTAGGAAAGTGGCACGAATAATACATCCTGCACGCCATATTTTAGCGATTTCAGCAAAATCTAACTGCCAGTTCTGCTCTTTGGCTTGCATCGCCATCAACTGGAAGCCTTGGGCATAACAGGACACTTTAGCGCAGTATAAAGCATTTTCTAACTGAGCAATAAATGCCTGTTCATCGCCATTATTAAGGCTAGCAATTGAAACGCCTGTTGGGCCAGCAAGTTGTTGACTCAGCGTTTGCCTCTGGGATTTTTGGGTACTTACAGCACGGGCATAAACGGCTTCAGCAATAGTAGGAGCTGGGCAACCAATTTGTAAACTGCTCACTGCAGTCCACAGTCCAGTGCCCTTTTGCCCAGCTTTATCGAGGATCATATCCACCAGCGGCGCACCAGTTAATGGGTCCGCTTGCTGTAATACATCAGCACTGATCTCCATTAAATAGCTATTAAGCGAGCCTGCGTTCCATGTCTCAAACACTTTACCCACTTGGGCGGGTGAGTAACCCAGTCCATCACGCAGCAATTGGTAAGCTTCACAAATAAGCTGCATATCGGCGTATTCGATACCGTTATGTACCATTTTTACGTAATGACCTGAGCCTGCTGGGCCAATATAAGTGGTACAAGGTTCGCCCTCTTTAACTGGGTTACCAGGCTCAAAGCGCTCAATAGGCAAGCCGGTTTTAGCATCAACCTTAGCGGCAATCGCTTGCCATATAGGCTCTATACGATTCCAAGCTGTTAAACTGCCGCTTGGCATCAAAGAGGGGCCAAAACGGGCTCCCACTTCACCGCCAGAAACGGCGCAGCTAAAGAATAAGAAGTCACTCGCATATCGCTTTTCTCGCTCAACCGTATCAGTCCAAAGACTATTGCCCGTATCAATAACAATATCATCAGCTTCGATACCCGCTTCGATAAGCGACTGGCATACACCGTCAACGGGCGCGCCTGCTGGCACGGACAATAGCACTACACGCGGTTTCTCTAATTTAGATAACATTTCAGAAATATTATTACAGCCATTGATACGCGCATCGACGGTATTATTTAGATACTTAATACGTTCTAATTCTTCTTGGCGAACAACCCCTTGTACCTTGTCAGCATCGAGGTCGAATGCAGCAACTCTATATTGGTTATCAGCGATATTAAGCGCAAGGTTCTTACCCATTACGCCAAGGCCTACAACGCCAATATCATAAAGCTCGGTTTGATTATTCATTTAAGTTTTATTCCGCAGGTCACAGAGAATTCCCTATCTATTTTAGTCGTAAATTCAAAAGACTTTGCTGACAGGGTAGGTTTTATTTTGTTGCGGATTATACAGACTTTGGTAACTAAATTACTAGCTTTGTCACGAGTTGCCACTTAACTTTTGCCAGCTTGTTTTATATAGAGAACAGTGAATCCCAGCTAAAAGAAAGCCAATGGTATCGGTTCTTATATATAGCTGGTTCAAATCATCTGTTAAAGGTACAGGTGCTAGACAGGATGTTGAGGTGTCGTCATTCCATGAATGTGCAGATGCTGCCAAGGTTCGCCTCTAGTACGTCGATATAGGCCAGCAAAAACATCGTTGATTTCGACAGTCTCTACCTTACCTATACTAGGTATTTGATGGCTGATTTAGTTGGTAATAGTTCTATAGTTAGCTTGGAAGTGCCCAAAACGTGTTTACCTTTGAATTAAGGTGTATCTAATCGCCTGCGACAGGCAAAACCTCTAATGCATCAGACTACGTCGGATTAAAGTCGCGGCGCTTCGCCCATTCTTGTAATAATGAGCAGAGCCATGGGGCAAAGCGCTTGCGCCCCGCTCTTGATTTCATAAGAGTTTATCCCTCAGCGCCCCAAACGAAGTTGTTTTCCTTATACTTATTCGAAATCGCCTAACGCTTCCGATGGGACATCTGATGTAAATGGATTTACGAATGCCGCGGTGGCATGGTCAATGATGTTCCCGACATCATATAGACATTTCCCATATCCATATGGGGCAGATGCCAAAGAACGGCCTGTCCCGCGAAAGCTATACCCACATCCGTGTGGGCACTACGATTATTTCTTCAACGTACTTCGGCAACTCCGATGGGGATTAGTGTGTTCTGTAAGTTTTTGAAACTAACTTTTGCCCCAAAGTTGGTTAGCCTTTGAGTGAAGGTTGATTACATTTTTGGGGTAGCGCTACCAGATAGCGAGTTATGAGTTGCAGCTTCACTGTTATCAATCTCCTGCAGCGGGCGCATGTGCAGACACTGCTGAAGCTCGCCGCTAGTACGTCCGTGTAGGCTCAACGAAAACATCCCTGTTTTCGACGGCTTCAGCCGTATCTGCACTGGTTAACTGGTGTTTCAATTTATACTCTTGCGGCTTGATGCTTAACGCGGAAATGCCCCAAAACAAGCTAGAGCAGGATTGAGGCTAATTTCAAGACACGCGATTAGACTTACTTTTCCTTATGTCTAGAGTTCTGACTATGTGGCCAAATTTACTGATCCACTACAGTTGATGCTTCTTCGTAAGAAAGGTGATCTGGAAAAGTTATAAAGCGATCTTCATGACCAACCACTTCCTGAGCTAACATACCATCAGTACTGCCTCCGCCTCTGGCCACATCGTTGCTACCTTGATTGATCGCGACAGTGTCCCAAGTCGGAAAAAACAGACCAACCACGCGGTTCCAACCTGAAGATGTGTAACCTTGCTACCGTCAGCAATCACATCACCTCCGCCAACAGCAGATGAGGCAAATTCAGACATCTGGATAAGGTCTCGACTCGGTTTTATCGTGAATTTTTCATGATGGGCTCGCTATTGAATTGAAAAATAAGGACAGGAGAGAATGACTCCCGCTATAAAGACCATCAATTAGTTAAGTTTGATTCGAAGCACATGGTATGGCTTGGTTGAACCTTCTTCGCCTTCGTTGAAAGCAGGGTGGAAGTGAAGAGAGTTTTGAGTGACGTACAAGTAATCACCCTGGATAGAGAAATCATCTGCCCATGACAATAACTTGTCATCTTGTGCAAAGATTTTGTAGCCGTCTTTATTCACCACACCAACAGCATTTTTCTCAATATCACCGACATAGATATCACCGTTATCTGCGATAATCATGCCATCACTTGGACGTTTTTCACTGAAAAATTCAATCTGCTCGGCCAATGCATCTTCACTAAGCGCTGTGTTAGCAAGAGCAGCGGCAGGAATACGGTAGATAGCACTACCATTGACTGTACCAAAATATAGCCATTCATTATTTGCATCAATAGTGATTGGATTCACACCAAGATAAAGCGCATCAACGCTACCATCTTCACGCTTTGTCGCCATACGAGAACTATCAATCACAACTTCATGCTCAGGTGAAAGCAGTGCTTTATTTGATTGCAAAACGCGGCGAGATTTACCTGTATTTAAATCTACAACAACAAAGGCAGGCGCAGCTTCGCCATACAGATTACCTAAACTCGTATCGGCAATGTACATCTGGTTACGCAGTGTATCTAATGCAAAGTCCTGTAAAAAAGAGTTACCGACCTGTACGTCTTTTCCAATTTCAATGCGTTTAAATAGCTTATCGTTGACGGTATCCCATGCAACAATTTGCGAAGGCGAAGTTTCACTGCCCATATCTAACACCCACACAACACCATCATCGGTACTATCAATACCGATTACTGAAGCCAAACCAACCTCACCTTTATCTGGACCATCTGCCCAGTCTTGGGTTGGAAATGCTTTGGTTGAGCCATCCTTCATCAATTCAACAACACGAAGTTCAGGTGCATCAAGGGGTTGCATAGAAAGGAAAGTACGCCCCTGCTTCGTTACTGTAATGTTCCCTGGTCGTGTGCCATCAAGCTTGGCAACCACTTCGATATCAGCCGCTTGCGCTGTGTTAACTATCATCGCAGTCGCAAGTGTTAGTAAGATTTTGATATTTTTCATGTCGAGCCTCATTGGTGTTCTTTGATGCCCTAACCGTTTTAGTCAGGGCATAGTGCTATAACAAGCTTGTTTTATGTTGTCGTTACGCGATCTTAGTCATTTCGTTGACTGTGAAGCTTGCGACAGAGCCTTCCGTTGCTGTCATGTAGTCCGCAAGGTGCTGGTTGCCCATATGAGCCTGCCAAAGTTCACGTGATACCCAGTTTTCATAAAAAGTAAAATGCGCTGGGTTTTCGTTGTCTTGATGAAGGTCATAGTTGATGCAACCTTCTTCAGCGCGAGTAATGTCGATAAGCTTTAGTAGCTCGGCTTTCACCAGTTCAATTTTGTCGTCATTAGCTTTGATGTTTGCAACAATCGTTAATGTAGTCATGGGATGTTCCTTTTAAATTTGATACCGAAATCGTCGGTAATTTTGATGTCTTTAATGTTTTAGTGATAGGGCAACTCGTCATGTCATATTGAGTTACTCACTAAATGTAGTACAGGTACTACACTCAATTACTGACTTATATTGTAAATACTTTCAAATCTATTTTGATAATTGAATGTTTAAATACGTTAATTTTTAACTAAGCGATCTTGGTCATTTCGTTGACAGTGAAACTTGCGACAGAGCCTTCGGTTGCTGTCATGTAGTCAGCAAGGTGCTGGTTGCCCATATGAGCTTGCCAAAGTTCACGTGATACCCAGTTTTCATAAAAAGTAAAATGCGCTGGGTTGTCGTTGTCTTGATGAAGGTCATAGTTGATGCAACCTTCTTCAGCACGAGTTATCTCGATAAGTTTTAGTAGCTCAGCTTTCACAAGTTCAATTTTGTCGTCATTGGCTTTGATGTTTGCAACAATCGTTAATGTAGTCATAGGAGTTTCCTTCGTTCTGAGTTAGTGCCGTGCTTAGCGCACTGCGTTGTTGGTATGGAGGTATAATAGTGCGAACATTACCAATGAAAAACAGCCCATCAATTGAATAATTGCCAATTAAAATTTGATAATAATCTTTTAATATTTCATGTGGTGCGATATAAAGGGATAGTCATTTTCAGATTTTGTTAACACACTGATTAAAAGGTAACGGTTATGCTCTTAGAGGATTTTCAGGTCATTTTAAAAGTCGCAGAGTTTCGCAGCATCACTGCTGCTGCGACAAATCTGGATATGCGCACGGCAACGGCAAGTGCGGCGGTGAAACGTGTTGAGGCATCATTAGGGGCTGAATTATTTGTACGAACGACTCGTCATATACGCTTATCTTCTGCCGGCGAGCGTTATTTGCCTCAGTGTGAAGAGGCGTTGCAGATGCTTGAAAAAGCCAAAATGAACATGCGTGAAGAGCTAGGGATTATTGATGGAGAGATCCGCATCGCCCTTTCGTCTGATTTGGGCCGAAATGTGGTCACACCTTGGCTTGATGAATTTTTGTTGGACTACCCAGACGTTTCACTTCGCTCCAGTATCAGTGACAGCAACATCGATTTTTATCGAGATTCTGTTGATATGGCGCTGCGCTATGGCTCACCAACCGATGCGAGTATGTACGGTTTTAAAATTTGTGATGTGCCAAGGCTGTTGTGCGCCAGCCCGGAGTATTTAGCAAAATACGGTACTCCATCCGAGCCAGATGATCTGCTTGAACATAATGCCCTGTTTTACCAGTTACATGATATTTTGCAAAATGAGTGGTTGTTTAATGATGGAAAAGAGGACATTAAGGTAAAACTGAAAGGTAACAGAGCATCTAATGATGGCGATCTTGTTCGGCGCTGGTGTGTGGCGGGGAAAGGGGTAGCAATCAAGTCTTGCCTCGATATGGCCGATGACTTGCTAACAGGGAAAGTGGTCAATGTAATGGCAGACTATAAACCGACTTCCACTGAGCTTTGGTTAATATGCCCAAGCCGACAATCTATTACCCCAACCGTCCGCCTATTAAGGGATATGCTTAGAGAAAAGACCGAACAGATTCTAATCCAAATGAAGGACAAAGGGATTCTATTGGGTTAACTGTTGAGGTTGTGAGGGCGTGGAAATTGCCAGCCCTCAGTAAAGCGGTGATGGTCTTAACTACTGATGGTTGTCCAACCACTCACGAGTCACATCATCAACCGCTAATCCCGCACGGCAAACCTTGTAATCCAATTCTGCGATGATTTCATTTGAAAAGCGCAATTGATCTAGCTGTGCCAACTGTGCTGGGGTAAATACGATTGATCTTTCTTGTCGAAGTAATAATATGGCTCGATCAACGCTACCCAATAATCCTTTGGGCTCTTTTAATTCACGGATAGTAAATAGGTGGTGCAAGAACTGTGGTTTCCACAATGGCACAATAACCCACTCATTATTTTCAACCGCACGTTCGTAGGCACCAAAGCAATCCTCTTCTGAACCAGAGTGAAAATGATAACCCACATCGCTTAATCCATATTGGTCCATCATTTCAATAGAGAATCGGGTAATGCCAGCACCTGGGTTAATACCTTGAATGTGTTTGTTGGTGCGCTTAACGACTTCTGGTTTTAATAGGTCACTGATTTGTGAAACAACCTCCTCAGGTACATAATCGGGCACCCCCCATAGAGCGTACGGTTTATAGTGCAAACCTAACTCTAACAAAGGCTCTACCGTTTCAACATCGGATTTATAGATACCGTGGCTTGAAGGTAACCAGGCCGAAGAGAGCATGTCGATACGGCCCGCTTTTAGATTTTGGAAATTTTCTTGATGTGGTGCGTAGACACGTTCCACCTGAAAACCCATATCAGTTAAGACATGGCTAACTATCGATGCAGTAACGCGATGAAAAGATAAATCGGTAACCCCGAGATTGATAATGTTAGACATAACGTGACCTTATGATAAAAGAAAAAGAGGTTTTAAAATCGCATTTAAAGTGCCGTGAGGCCGGAATAGAGCATCTTTGTTCCCGTAAGAAACAGAACGCTATAACTTATCTTGTAAATCAACTCTTGAGAGATGATATTCACCATCCACACACCGGCTCTAACCCCTAAAAACGCAATCGGCACCAAAACTAACGAGGTCATCAAGTTTTGCATATCGAGCAGCCCCATATAGCTGTATGGGATCAACTTAATAAAATTAAGCACCGTGAAAAATACTACGCTGGTGCCGATTAATTGTTCTTTCGGCAGATTTTTTGGCAGTAGATGCATGCTTGCAGGCGGACCACCGGCATGGGCAATTGTACTGGAAAACCCAGACAACATACTTAAGGCATAGCCCTTTATCGGGTGGCTAAATTGAACCTGCTTTAGCAGAAACTTTTGTGTTAAAAAGACCAAAGCCAGCCCCCCAATGATAAGTTCAACGACAGATGTTGACAGACTACCCATAAAATAAGCTGCACTCATCACCCCCAAAATAGCGAAGGGCATCATACTTTTTAGCTCGACGTAATTGCAGTTCTTGTGGTGGTAAAACAGCGCCATTAAATCCATACCACACAATAATGGTAATAAAATCGCAGCGGCTTGAACTGGCGATACGCTCATCGCCATCAAAGGTACCGATAGCATCCCCAAAATACCGCCGACCCCTCCCTTGCCCATGCCATAGAAAAAAACGGCAGGTATCGCTGCAACATAAAACCAAAGGTCTGTGATCATGATATGTAAACCAAGAAAATACGTAGATGAAAACAAGTGTATTTGAGCAAAAAGCTTTTAAAGCCATTCACTCAAATAAGGGGGAATACAAAGTTGGCTTAAGCGATTTGGGTCATTTCGTTGACAGTGAAACTTGCGACAGAGCCTTCGGTTGCTGCCATATAATCGGCAAGGTGCTGGTTGCCCATATGAGCTTGCCAAAGTTCACGTGATACCCAGTTTTCATAAAAAGTAAAATGCGCTGGGTTGTCGTTGTCTTGGTGGAGGTCATAGTTGATGCAACCGTCTTCAGCGCGAGTGACGTCGATTAATTTCAACAGCTCTGCTTTTACCAGTTCGATTTTGTCTTCATTGGCTTTGATGTTTGCAACGATAGTTAGCTTAGTCATAGTGTGTTCCTTTGTATGGAGTTGAAGCAGCTGATGGTGTGCTGCGTTGTTGGTTTGGGTGTATATTACGGTGATTATTGCAAAGTAAAAACAGTCTAGAAATTGATTTATTATCAAATTTAGTTTGAGAATTGATTTTTAAGTCTGACCATAAAGAGGGAATTAGATCGCGTTGTGTGGTGATGTGCACGGTGTTTATCTATTTGTTTTTGATAATAATTCAAATTATACCGCGTTTTTACCGTGTAAAATTTGCCGTAGGATGGCCAAATCAATTTCAATTCATTGGATAAATAACCATGTCACAGATACATTTTCAACAGGGCCCAATACGCCCACCATCAGAAGCAGACAGTTTGCTTATCAGAACCACACAAGGGTGCCCGTGGAATAAATGTAAGTTCTGCACCCTTTTTGAAGGCATGGAGTTCTCTATTCGTCCGGTTGAAGATATTAAGCGTGATATCTGGGCGGCGAGGGCGTTTTATAAAAACAGAACCTTTGATAGCTGTTTTTTGCAAGATGGCGACTCATTCGCCATGGAAACCCAAGACTTACTTGACGTGCTCAATACACTGAAAGAGGCTTTTCCGGAGCTTAAACAGATCAGCTCTTATGGCCGGGCGCAGACCATGACTAAAAAATCGCCAGCGGAGATGAAAGCAATCTGCGATGCTGGGCTAAACATGCTTTACTGCGGTATGGAGTCGGGATCTATCGAGGTTCTAAAACTGATGAAAAAGGGGATCACCCCGAAATCAATCTTGAAGTCAGCCGAATATGCCAAGCAAGCGGGTATGAAAATGATGACCTTCATTATCCTTGGCTTAGGTGGAAAAGAACTGTCAGAGCAACATATCGCAGCAACGGCCGAGCTACTGAATCAAATCAACCCAGACGAAATTCGCATACTCTCGCTGGCGGTTAAATCGGGAACTGAATTGGATGAGTTAGTACAAAACGGCCAATTTACACCACTAACAGAGCGAGAGATGCTTGAAGAACAATATCAGCTTATCAGCAAGCTAGACGGCATAACGGGTAATTATGGCAACTTCCATGGCATCAATGTATTGACGGAACTTAATGGACAATTACCACAAGATAAAGAGACATTTTTGCGCACCATTGAGCACTTTATGATGATGAGTGAAAACGACCAGAATAACTTTGTTTTAGGTCGCCGCATGCACTATTACGCCACACTGAGTGATATGCGTAATCAGCTTATGTATGACAGCGTACAAAAAGAACTAGACCGAATTAAGCTGCAAAATCTTGGCAATCTTGACGATATTTTCTATCAACTCCGCCAACGTATGATCTAATAGTAAGGAACAGCGCAATGATAAACAATCTAGATAATTGGACGATTCAAAATGAAAACCCAGAGCACTGGTCGTTTAAAAATGAAGTGCTTACAATGCAAGTTCAAGAGGGCAATATCTTTGGTGCTGGCGCTAATGATGTAAAAAACATCTTTATTTATCCGGTAGACAAGCCAGAATACAGCGCGGAGGTGACGATTAATCTAGATCCGAACCTCAGTTTCGAGCAGGCTGGACTAGGGATTTACTGGGACAATGATAACTATATAAAAATCAGTAAAGAGATGTTTATGGGTGCGCGATCGCTGGTGTTTGTTGTAGAACAAAATGGTCAGCCTGATATTAAACATCGCTTATTATTCGGTGAGTCGACAGTATCGGTAAAGCTTGAAAGAAGCGACACTAAAGTTCGCGCTTATTATCGAACGCAAGATAACGACACATGGCAGTCAATTATAAGCACTGCCGCACTATCAGGGCACGAGCAAGGCGTTATGCTTTACACCTTTAGCGGCAGAATCACTGTGCCCAACTTTGCTAAATTTAGTGAGTTTGAGCTAACTGATTTGAACTAATGTGCATCCCGCATAAGATGAACTGGCCTGCTCCATTAATAAAGATTGAGTGGGTTAGTTAAGTGACGTTGCCATACTTTTAATGATCCATGTGTTGCTGAATTAGCAATTTCGCTAAAACGGAATTGTCCAATAACGAGTTAACGACTACATGCTAACTATTCATCTGCAGCGGGCTGTGCAAGCTTCTAAATCATGGATGATTTAGCAGAGCCTATAGGGATATATTTACGGCGGCTTACAAAAGCTCAAGGCAGGTGAATTACATATGACTGCAATACGTTCTCTTGACTGACCTTTAAACTCTTGGTGATGAGTCATTTCTGTCCAAAAATGAGTTGACGACTAAACTGAACTTGCTAGCTATTCATCTGAATTGGGGCTGTGCAAGCTTCTAAATCATGGATGATTTAGCAGAGCCTATAGGGATATATTTACGGCGCCTTGCAAAAGCTCAAGGCAGGTGAACTGCATATGATTGCGATACATTATCTTGACCGACCTTTAAACTCTTGGTCATGACTCGTTAATAAGATGGTACGCCCCAACCTAGTGTTAAACTTCAGTTTGTCTGGTTAACAAAGAAGAGGTGATCATCATGTCTAACTTTCGCGTTATAGGGATTGATTTAGGTAAAAGCACATTTCATCTTATTGCTCATGACTATGCTGGGAGGGAAGTGCTTCGTAAGAAATTAACCAGACCTAGGCTGATTCAATTTTTATCCATTCAAGAGCCAACCATCATTGCTATGGAAGCCTGTGGTGGCTGCCACTGGCTTGCTAGAAAATGTGAGTCATATGGTCATCAAGTTAAATTGATCCCCGCTCAATATGTAAAACCTTACGTTAAAACTCACAAAAATGACTTCATTGATGCGGATGCCATTGCTGAAGCGGCAATGAGGCCCAGCATGAGATTCACATCACCAAAAAGTGAAACCGCACAAGTCGCCACTGTCATTCGTCGTATACGTTCGGGCTACATCAAAGAAAGAACTGCCAGCATGAATAGAATTGGCTCTATGTTGCTTGAGTTTGGTATGAGCTTTCCTAGAGGCCATGCCCATATGAAAAAGCTGTTCCAATGGCTAGCAGATAAAGGTGAACCGATCCCTTTAACATTGATGGTCGAGTTGCAGGAGTTACATGAATACTACAAACATCTGAACGAATTAATAAAAAAACAAGATAAGAAATTGCAGTTGTTACTTAATGAAAACCCATTAATGCAATTACTACAGTCAATACCTGGTGTAGGGCCAATGACAGCTGCTTGTTGCTTATCAAATGTAGGGAACGCATCAGATTTTAAGAATGGCCGAAATTTTGCTGCTTGGATTGGTCTGGTTCCGTTTCAATACTCCACAGGGGGGAAGACAAGGATGCTTGGCATTTCTAAACGGGGTAATAAAGAACTGCGAGAATTGTTTGTTGATGCCGCACGAGTCATTGTGTCAAGGCCAGAGACATCTGAGCGGTATTTTGGTCATTGGTTAACAGAGTTAAGAATGAGGAAACCGTTCAATGTTGCGGTTGTCGCATTAGCTAATAAATTAGCGCGTATAGCTTGGTCAGTCATGACAAGCCAGAAAGCGTTCGAGTTAAGAGTTTAAATCGAGTTACTACCGAGTTTGCAGATGATAAAAATAGATGACAAAACGGTTAGACCACCAGATTGAAGACCTGATGGACAGAACAGCAATTAATATGCTTTCTCGTTTTTGAGGACAATCTGGCGCGGATCTCATCGTAGAGCTGGGACGAATGAAGGTCTCAATAGACTCTGAATACATTAGCGCAAACCAACTCCTGTTATCTTGCTTTATTATTTGCAATAACGGGGCGTACCATACATTATGTCCATAAACGAGTTAACGACTACTGATTAATAGTGGTTGGCTTTGTTTTATTGTTTTGCTCATAAAAAGTCACACTAACTAAATGCAGGTAGCGTGACCTGAACTTGCTAAATCATTTTACAAGCTTGTTAATGCCAACTTGGATCCTGGTTCAAGTGAATTATCACTCACCGTGCCAGATTTACTGTCAACAGCAACAAGAGGAGATTGGTTCAACATAGACACTGATGAGGAGTTCCCTTTCTCATCTGTAAATGAAAACACGGTAGATTCGACTGCAATAATAGTTGGTGAAGGTGTAAGCAGTTGACCTGTAACACTTACATTTGCTGTCACCCTAACTTTAGATGTATTTTTAACCATAATGTTGGCGACTGAATTAGCAACAGTGGTGTCATTGCTCGCATCACCTGATTGATAATCATTTATCTGGGTAGTTAAGTTACTAGTGCTGTTTGAGTAATTAGTGCTACCACGTCCAATCAGCCAGCCAAAAAAACCCGACGAAGCAGAAGCTGCTGAAGAGTAACTCGACTTATCAACCGTTTCCCTAAAGTCTCTATTGTTCTGATAGCTGCTACTATTCTTTACTTCATCAACAATTTGATCAAATACCTCTTCTGACACAGTGGTAACTTCAATATCTATCTCAGCAGTAACTGTTGCGCCATAACCAGGGCTTACAGAAACAGTCGTTGCTGTGCCGTAACCATTTTGAATTTCAACATTCTGAAACTTCTGATTCTGTTCAGTAGAATTTGGGCTGAGTGATTCTGCCAATAAGCCAGCAGACGTTAGTTTAGAAAAATTTTGGTGGGTAAAGCCTGGGTTACTCAATAAGTTTAGTTTGATAGCCATGTTACTCTCCATGTATGCAGTTTAATAGATAATCCGGCCCATTTAGCGACAACTAGTGCTTGTCGCCAACTTGATCCAGAGGCTCATTTTTAAAGCTAAAAACAAGTCCGAACAACCATAGCAACCGATATCAAATTATACCTTACGATAACCTTACCAAACTAACCTCCCGATATAACATAATGAATAACACAGAAAAAATACGATAATTACAAAAAAGGGCTGCATATTAGCAACCTCTATATATTATCTAGCTGATTATACATGGGCGTCAGCGTATCCCATGCGAGTTAGCGTATTGCGAACAATATCTAAGGTTGCCGGGTCTTCTATGGTAGCTGGCACATTGTACTTTTTGTTGTCGGCAATGTTACGCATGGTACCGCGCAAGATTTTACCCGAACGAGTTTTAGGCAGCTTTTGTACCGCACTCACTAACCTGAATGCCGCCACAGGGCCTATCTCTTTACGCACTAGTGTCATCAACTGTTTATTAAGCTCTTGCTCATCCAGTGTGACGCCTTTCTTTAGTACCACTAAGCCTAAAGGTACTTGGCCTTTTAGCTCATCTTCGACGCCTATTACCGCCGCTTCGGCAACGGCATCGTGCTGACACAGTACCTCTTCAAAGCGGCCTGTCGATAAGCGATGTCCGGCGACATTAATAATGTCGTCGATGCGACTCATAATATAAAGGTAACCATCATCATCCTTATAACCGGCATCGCCCGTTAAGTAATAACCTTCATACATGGACAAGTAACTATCGACATAGCGCTGCTCGTTTTGCCAAAGCGTGGTTAGTGTTCCAGGTGGCAGTGGCAACTTAATCACCACATTACCCGACTCATTGGCAGCAACTTGCTCACCCATGACATCAACCACTTCAATTTGATAACCCGGCACCGCCAGCGCAGGCGAGCCAGCTTTAACCTCAACCGGCGCATAGCCCATAAGGTTGGCAGCTACCGGCCAACCCGTCTCAGTTTGCCACCAATGATCAATAACTGGCTTGTTAAGCTTTTGCTCCGCCCAATGTAAGGTGTCAGGGTCGCAGCGCTCTCCCGCTAAGAACACATTTTTTAAGCATGAGAGATCAACACCCTTGAGATATTCACCATCAGGATCGTCTCGCTTAATAGCTCTAATTGCTGTGGGCGCGGTGAAAAAGCTTTTCACATTGTATTTGGCAATAGTGCGCCAAAATGCACCGGGATCAGGCGTGCCGATTGGCTTGCCTTCATACATTAAGGTGGTTGCCCCCACCAGCAAAGGGCCATAAACAATGTACGAGTGCCCAACCACCCAACCGACATCCGATGCCGCCCAAAAGCTATCACCGGCTTCAATGTCATAAATGTGCTTCATTGACCATGCGAGCGCTACACTATGGCCGCCATTATCACGTACCACCCCTTTTGGTTGGCCGGTGGTGCCTGAGGTATAAAGAATATACAGTGGATCGGTTGCCTCTAACGCCACACAGTCAATATTGGCGGCAGTTGCCACACCTGTCTGCCAGTCAACATCTCGACCAGCTTGTAAGCTTGCTTCAAGTTGACAGCGATTTAAGATGAGGCAATGCTCAACCTTGTGCGTCGCTTGTTCCAGTGCGTTATCAAGTAATGGCTTATAGGCCACGACACCTGATGGCTCAATACCGCATGATGCAGACAAGATAAGTTTAGGTTTAGCGTCATTAATACGGGTGGCTAACTCATTAGCTGCAAAGCCACCAAAGACCACTGAGTGAATCGCGCCAATACGGGCGCAAGCGAGCATGGCATAGGCGGTTTCGGGCACCATTGGCATGTAGATCACCACGCGATCGCCCTTTTTCACCCCTATTGAGTCCATATAACCTGCTAAGCGGCTCACTTGAGCTTGCAGCTCGGCATAGGTAATGCCATATTCGGTATCTGTTACTGGACTAACATACTGAATGGCAACCTGCTCTCCTCGCCCTGCCTCTACATGCCTATCGACGGCGTTATAACAGGTATTGAGCTTTGCCCCTTTGAACCAGTGGTAAAATGGCGCCTCACTGTCATCGAGTACTTTATCCCAAGGTGACTGCCAATCTATAGTTTGTGCCGCTTGCGCCCAAAAATGTTGCGGGTCTGAGATTGAACTTGCATGTAACTGCGTGTTTTTATGTTTCACTATGCATACTCCAGTTAACGTCATCTGAGCGTAATCACAACTACATCTCAATGATTATTGTCCTTTGAAGCATTATGCTCCGCTGCACAAAAAATCCCCATTAGACCTTAGAATGAGTAAGGGAAAGTACTTTAACCAATACAAATTTGAAACCACAACAAGCAGTAACAAACTGTTATATAACAATTTAACCTTACGCCAGTAACAAAAAAATCAAACGTTTGTCTACTACCTCAAGCAAGATTGGCACGCACAATTGACATGAAAATATTGTTTGTGACTCGCCTCAAACTTTACCTTTACGTAAACTTCATATATCGTGCAGGAAAAGTTAATAAATATGGTGTTATTAATGTCAGACAACCAGTTACCCCAAACGACATACTCTATTAGTGATCTATCAAAAGAGTTTGATATCACGACTCGTAGTATTCGTTTTTATGAAGACCAAGGGCTGCTTAAACCTAAGCGCCGTGGCCAAACTCGCATCTACAATCTCAAAGATCGAGTCAGACTCAAACTTATTTTACGCGGTAAGCGTTTAGGCTTTTCACTGGCTGAAACCAGACGTTTATTCGAGCTTTACGATGCAGATAAAAACAGCAGCACACAACTACACACCATGCTCGACTTAGTGGAAGACAAAAAAGTCGCCCTGCAGCAGCAGATGGATGACATCAAAGTGGTACTGATGGAGCTAAATTCAGCGGAGCAGCAATGCCGCGATGCACTGGCCAATAATAGCTAGTCAGCAACAGTCATTGATAACACCAACAAAATAATAAGCCTGCGAGTATCACGACACAGATCAGTGAACTCGCACAGATAGACAAATTGACAGGACACAAGCACATGACTCAACTCTACTCATCTCTAAACTTCGGCCTTGGCGAAGATGTCGACATGCTACGCGATGCCATACAAGGTTTTGCTGCAAATGAAATTGCCCCTATCGCGGCAAAAACCGATCTAGATAACGCCTTTCCTAACGAGCTTTGGCCAGTATTGGGCGACATGGGCTTATTAGGTGTCACCGTATCTGAAGAGTACGGCGGAGCAGGCATGGGTTACCTTGCCCACGTTGTTGCCATGGAAGAGATTTCACGCGCATCCGCCTCTATCGGTTTAAGCTACGGCGCTCACTCAAACCTTTGTGTTAATCAAATCAACCGTAATGGTAATAGTGAGCAAAAAGCCAAATATCTACCCAAACTCATTACCGGAGAGCATATTGGTGCGTTAGCGATGAGTGAGCCTAATGCCGGCTCCGATGTAGTGTCAATGAAACTGCATGCCCGCAAAGAAGGCGATAGATATATTCTTAACGGCAACAAGATGTGGATCACCAACGGTCCCGATGCCCATACTTATGTTATCTACGCGAAAACTGATCTTGAGAAGGGTGCTCATGGTATTACCGCATTTATCGTTGAGCGTGGTTTTAAAGGTTTCACTCAAGCGCAGAAGCTAGACAAACTCGGCATGCGTGGTTCAAACACCTGTGAGCTGGTTTTTGAAGAGTGTGAAGTGCCAGAAGAGAACATTCTTGGCGGCCTTAACAATGGCGTCAAAGTATTAATGAGTGGCCTAGATTACGAGCGTGTTGTTTTGTCTGGTGGCCCACTTGGGATCATGACAGCGTGTATGGATATCGTGGTGCCTTATATTCACGAGCGTGAGCAGTTTGGTAAGTCTATTGGTCAATTCCAGCTAGTACAGGGCAAACTTGCCGATATGTACACCGGCATGAACGCCGCTAAGTCATACATCTACAACGTTGCTAAGTCTTGTGACCGTGGTGAAACCACGCGTAAAGATGCTGCTGGAGCCATTTTATACTCAGCAGAGCTAGCGACTAAAATGGCACTGGATGCGATTCAACTTCTTGGCGGAAATGGTTACGTCAATGAGTACGCTGCAGGCCGCTTATTACGTGATGCAAAACTGTACGAGATTGGCGCTGGCACTTCAGAAATTCGCCGTATGTTGATTGGTCGAGAGCTGTTTAACGAATCAAAGTAAGCCATGCTCAATCATTAATAACAAGGCTCGATTAACGAGCCTTTTAGAGCCCAAATTTGGAACATGGGTGACAGCCTTAACGTCGCCCTCTATTCCGCTTCAAAAGGATTGAAATTGTGACTCAACTAAGCAGTCGTATTAATGCCCGCAGCGATGAATTCAAAGCCAAGTTCGATGATATGGCTGAAGTCGTTGATGATCTTAAATCTAAACTGCAACAGATTGAACTCGGTGGCGGTGACGTTGCTCGAGAACGCCATCTGTCTCGAGGCAAACTCCTACCGCGTCAGCGCGTTGAAAAACTCCTCGATCCTGGCTCGCCGTTTTTAGAGATCTCCCAGTTTGCCGCATATGAATTGTATGAAGATGTCGTACCCGCCGCAGGTGTTATCGCTGGTATAGGCCGCGTCAGTGGCGTTGAGTGTATGATTATTGCCAACGATGCCACCGTAAAAGGCGGCACCTACTACCCAGTTACAGTAAAGAAGCACATTCGCGCCCAAGAAATTGCCAGCCGTTGTCACCTGCCTTGTATCTACCTTGTCGATTCAGGCGGCGCTAACTTACCGCGCCAAGATGAAGTATTTCCAGACAGAGATCACTTCGGTCGCATCTTCTATAACCAAGCGCAGATGTCTGCCAAAGGTATTCCACAAATCGCGGTAGTCATGGGACTTTGTACCGCAGGTGGTGCTTATGTACCCGCTATGGCTGATGAGTCCATTATTGTCAAAGAGCAAGGCACTATCTTCCTTGCGGGGCCGCCTCTGGTTAAAGCCGCGACTGGCGAAGAGGTTACCGCTGAAGAACTCGGCGGCGCTGAAGTGCACACTAAGATCTCAGGTGTGGCTGACCATATGGCGCAAAACGATGAGCACGCATTAGAACTTGCGCGTAAATCAGTGACCCGTCTTAATCATCAAAAACAGATAGCGGCTCAGCTAAGCCCGGTTAAGCCGCCTAAGTTCGATATTAATGAACTATATGGCATTGTCGGTACCGATCTTAAAAAGCCTTTTGATGTTAAAGAGGTTATAGCCCGTGTGGTAGATGACTCTGACTTTGATGAATTCAAAGCTAATTACGGTAATACCTTAGTGTGTGGCTTTGCCCGCATTCATGGCTATCCCGTTGGCATTGTCGCCAATAACGGCATCTTGTTTTCTGAGTCGGCGCAAAAAGGCGCACATTTTATTGAGCTGTGTTGTCAGCGAAAAATACCGCTGCTGTTCTTACAAAATATTACTGGCTTTATGGTGGGTAAAAAGTACGAACATGAAGGTATCGCCAAACACGGCGCTAAAATGGTTACGGCGGTGTCATGTGCCAATGTACCAAAGTTCACCGTCATTATCGGTGGTAGCTACGGTGCAGGTAACTACGGTATGTGTGGTCGAGCTTTTGACCCAACCATGATGTGGATGTGGCCAAACGCGCGTATTTCGGTGATGGGCGGCGAGCAAGCTGCAGGCGTTTTAGCCACCGTTAAGCGTGATGGATTAAAGCGCAAAGGCGTTGACTGGTCAGATGAAGATGAACAAAACTTCCGTAAACCTATTGTTGAACAATACGATAAAGAGGGTCATCCGTACCATGCGAGTGCTCGCTTATGGGATGACGGCATTATTGACCCAGCGCAGACCCGAGACGTTGTTGGTTTAGCCCTTTCTGCTGCGCTTAATGCGCCAGTAGAAGAGACTAAATTTGGTGTGTTCCGTATGTAATGGTCATCCATTGCCATTCACTCACTTTGGAGCTTAACAATGACGAATCAACCTCTACAAATAACAACCAATGCGCTAAGCGAGCAGTTAAATTTCGTTAGTTGCACCCTTAAAGAGGGCGTTGCAGAGCTTATTCTTAACCGCCCAGAAAAGCACAACGCTTTTGATGAGGTGATGATAAGCGAGATGATTAAAGTGCTAGCGCACTTTGCTGATAACTCGCAATGCCAAGTGTTGGTGCTAAAAGCCAACGGTAAAAACTTCAGTGCTGGCGCCGATCTTAATTGGATGCGTAAACAAGCGCAGATGGACTTTGAGCAGAACCTCAGCGATGCCAATGAGCTGGCTAAGTTGATGTCGGTACTGGATAAGTTTCCAAAACCGACGATTGCCCAAGTGCAAGGCGCCGCTTTTGGTGGTGCACTCGGGCTTATCTGTTGCTGCGATATCGCCCTTGCTAATGAACGCGCAAGCTTTTGCTTAAGCGAAGTCAAACTTGGGCTTATTCCAGCGGTCATCAGTCCTTATGTCACTCGCGCGATGGGCCAACGAGCGGCTCGTCGTTACATGCTTACTGCTGAAAGGTTCGACGTGCAAAAAGCGCTTGAGCTACAGATAATTCATGAAGTCAGCGATGAGCTTGATAACGCCGCAGCGCCAATAATCGCTGCGCTTTTGGCTAACAGCCCACAAGGTATGGCATGGGCGAAAAGCCTACTGTCTAAACTTGAAGATGGCGTTATCGACAAGTCGACCCTTGCTTACACCAGTGAGCGCATCGCCAGTATTCGAGTATCAAAAGAGGGCCAAGAGGGCCTGAACGCATTTTTTGAAAAGCGCAGTCCCGACTGGACTGTTAATAGCAGTACAGCAAGTAGTCGCTCACAAAGTAACAGTTCACACCACAAGAGCAGCCAAGCTGCCAATGCGCCAGGAGCCAAATAATATGTTTACCAAACTGCTAATTGCCAACCGTGGTGAAATTGCCTGCCGTATCATCAAAACAGCTCAATTGATGGGTGTTCGCACCGTTGCGCTGTACTCCGATGCTGACATCGATGCCTGCCACGTAGCAATGGCCGATGAGTCATTCTACTTAGGTGGTAGCGCCCCTGCAGATTCATACCTCAAAGGCGAGCTGATCATTGAGATCGCTAAAAAGTCTGGCGCGCAAGCGATTCATCCCGGTTACGGTTTTCTGTCAGAAAATGCCGACTTTGCCTTAAAGTGTGAACAAAGCGGCATTGCCTTTGTTGGCCCTAGCGCCGCAGCGATTGACTCTATGGGAAGCAAAAGCGCAGCCAAAGAGATAATGGGCGCAGCTAACGTGCCACTGGTCCCGGGCTATCATGGCGATGTTCAAGATGATGACGTATTGGTCAGTGAAGCGAATGCGATGGGCTTTCCATTGCTGATCAAAGCAGCCTACGGCGGTGGCGGTAAAGGCATGCGTATCGTTGAAAGCAAAGATGAAGTATTAGAGGCAATTCAGTCAGCCAGACGAGAAGCAATAAGCTCATTCGGTAACGATAAACTGCTGATGGAGCGCTACCTGCGCCAACCTCGCCATGTTGAAGTACAAGTGTTTGCCGATAGCTTTGGCAACTGTATCTATCTGTCAGATAGAGATTGTTCTATCCAGCGTCGCCATCAAAAAGTGGTTGAAGAGGCGCCAGCGCCAGGACTCAATGACGCACTGCGCGTGAGTATGGGCGAAGCGGCAGTTGCAGCAGCGAAAGCCATTAACTATGAAGGCGCAGGCACTGTTGAGTTTTTGCTCGATACCGATGGTAGCTTCTACTTTATGGAGATGAACACGCGTCTACAGGTGGAGCATCCGGTCACTGAATTAGTCACAGGGCAGGACTTGGTTAAATGGCAGTTAATGGTCGCTAGCGGCAGTAAACTGCCACTTGCACAAGATGAAGTGCGTATTCACGGCCATGCGTTTGAAGTGCGTATATACGCTGAAGACCCGCAAAATGACTTCCTACCAGCCAGTGGTAAGCTTAACTTTTTACGAGAACCAGAGCAGAGTCAACATGTACGTATCGACTCTGGGGTACGTGAAAATGATGTCATTAGTAACTTTTACGACCCGATGATCTCTAAGCTCATTACTTGGGATGAATCACGGCCACGGGCGCTGCAGCGCCTAGTCCATGCCCTCGCCTCTTATCAAATTAGCGGTTTGAAGCACAATATTGAGTTTCTGGCTAATATTGCTGAGCATGAAGCTTTCGCTAACGCAGACTTTAGCACCGATTTTATCGAGCGCTACGGCGATGCTCTCATCGGTCACGGCCTGAGCCCTGATGTTGCAAAGAGCCAATCTAATGAGCGCCAAACAGCACTGGCCTTAGCAGCCCTTTATCAACTTTGTGCCCGAAAAGCAGACGCCAAGCGCTGTGCGGTTAACAGCGATGATCCCTACTCACCATGGGGTGCTGTTAGTGGTTTTAGACTCAATAGTGCCAGTGTGCATCAAGTCGCCTTACTCGATGATGACCAACACGTTAACCACCTAGAGTTAACGGAAACACAAGTGGCCAGTAAGTCCTTTTATCGGCTTGCCATTAACGATACTCAACTCACATTGTCTGGCGAACTTATTGGCGAAACGCTTCATGCCGAAATCGCAGTAAATAGCCTGAGTGCAATGAATAGTGCAGTTAACAGTCAGTCAATAAAGAGTAACGCTCACAAAATAAAGCTACCTGTTAGCCAAGTCGGTGATGACTTTACCCTGTTTATCAACTCAAGCAGTTATCACTACCAAGCCATTCAGTCAGAAGTGATTGAAGAGCAGGATAACTTAGAAGATAAACTCAAAGCACCAATGAACGGTACTATCGTGACTCATCTGGTTGCAGTGGGTGATGAAGTCACAGCAGGTCAAGGGATCATGGTGATGGAAGCAATGAAGATGGAATATACGATTGAATCTCCATTTGATGGTACCGTCAGTGCATTCTTCTTTGATGCTGGTGAACTGGTAAGCGATGGCATGCTACTCGCAGAAGTTAGCGCGACCGAAGAGGAGTAATCAATGTCAGCTTCTTTCCCTAGCAAAGTTAGTATATTTGAAGTCGGTGCCCGTGACGGACTGCAAAATGAAAAGCCTGTCACCACTGCCGACAAAATCACTTTGATTGAAAATTTAGCCGCAGCCGGTGTAAAACGTATCGAAGCCGCCAGTTTTGTGTCGCCGAAATGGGTACCGCAGATGGCTGATTCGGCCGATGTACTTAAAGGGATCACGCGTCAAAGCGGCGTTACCTACAGCGCGCTAACACCAAATCTAAAGGGCTTGGAACTTGCGCTTGACGCAGGATGCGACGAAGTTGCCATCTTTGGCGCAGCATCTGAAAGCTTTAGCCAGCGCAATATTAACTGCTCAATAGAGGAGTCTATCGCACGCTTTGAACCCGTGATGCAGCTGGCTAAAGCCAATAATATCCGTGTTCGAGGTTACGTATCTTGTGTGCTCGGTTGCCCTTATGAAGGTGAGATAGCGGTTAGCGAAGTCGCCCGAGTGTCTGAATTACTTTACAAAATGGGCTGTTACGAGATCTCTTTAGGTGACACCATTGGCGTTGGCACAGCGCTCAATGCCCGTAGAATGGTTGAAGCGGTTGCCACTGTTGTGCCCGTCTCAAAACTGGCACTGCATTTCCATGACACCTACGGTCAAGCATTAGCAAACATTTTAGCCTGCTTAGAAACTGGGGTGAGTGTTATCGACTCATCGGTTGCCGGTCTAGGCGGTTGTCCTTATGCCAAAGGCGCATCGGGCAATTTAGCGACTGAAGATCTCGTCTATATGTTGCACGGGCTAGGCGTAGAAACGGGCATCGATTTAAACAAGCTTGCCAATGCAGGTAACAAAATTAGCCAAGCACTTGGTCGCACTAATGGTGCAAAAGTCGCACAAGCTATCTCGCTGTAATCGCGATTAGCTTAAAACAGTTTTTAGGGACCTAGCCAACCCTACAAGTTATCGCGCTAGGTCTCTTTACCAGGAGATAAAAATAATGGCAGGACTAAATAAAGGACTCAATAAAGTTGTCGGCAGTTATCAAGAGGCATTAAAGGGCCTAAGTAATGACATGACCGTGATGGTTGGTGGATTTGGCTTATGCGGTATTCCAGAAGGGTTAATTGCTGAGATGGTAAAAACCGGCGTGACTGGCTTAACCGCAATATCTAACAATGCAGGTGTTGATGACTTCGGCCTTGGCTTGCTACTTAAAAGTCGCCAAATCGATACCATGATCGCCTCTTATGTTGGCGAGAACGCCACGTTTGAGCAGCAGATGTTATCTGGTGAGCTAAACGTTATCTTGACTCCTCAAGGGACATTGGCTGAAAAAATTCGAGCTGGAGGCGCGGGTATTCCAGCATTTTTCACCGCAACTGGCTACGGCACACCTGTCGCCGAGGGTAAAGAAACCCGTGAAATAGACGGACGTCATTACGTACTTGAACCTGCACTAAAAGCTGACTTTGCCTTAGTACGTGCTTGGAAAGCCGATACCATGGGTAATCTAGTTTTCCGTAAAACCGCCGCCAACTTTAATCCAATGATGGCCACTGCAGGTAAAATTACCGTTGTCGAGGCTGAGCACATTGTAGAGCCGGGTGAACTTGACCCTGATCATATCCACACACCAGGGATCTACGTTAACCGCATTATCCAAGGCAAGTTCGAGAAACGCATCGAGCAACGCACCGTCAAAGCTAACGCTGACGTCAGCAAATAAGGGGGCTACACAATGGCATTATCAAGAGAACAACTGGCACAGCGTGTAGCAAAAGAACTGCAAGATGGCTTTTACGTTAACCTAGGCATTGGTATTCCAACATTAGTTGCCAACTATATCCCTGAGGGGATTGAGGTAATGTTGCAATCAGAAAATGGTTTACTGGGTATGGGCGAGTTCCCAACAGAAGAGACCATAGATGCTGACTTAATCAATGCGGGTAAACAGACAGTAACCGCAGTCGATGGCGCATCATTTTTCTCCTCATCTGAGAGTTTTGCCATGATCCGTGGCGGCCATGTCGATTTAACGGTGCTCGGCGCCTTTGAAGTCGATGAACAAGGCTCTATCGCCTCTTGGATGATCCCTGGCAAACTAATCAAAGGCATGGGCGGCGCGATGGACTTAGTCGCTGGCGCTGACAATATTATCGTCACCATGATGCATGCCGACAAAAAAGGTAACTCTAAGCTGCTGCCTAAATGTGAACTACCGTTGACAGGTTTTGGCTGTATCAAACGTGTATTAACCGATTTGGCCTTTATGGAGATCAAAGATGGTGCCTTCCATCTATTAGAACGAGCACCAGGTGTATCCGTTGAGGAGATAGTCTCTAAAACAGCTGGCAAGTTGATTGTGCCAGAGCATGTCCCTGAAATGAGCTTCTAGTTGATTCGCCAAATAACTAAAACGCAGCCACTTTGAGCTGCGTTTTTTACGTCTGTATACGCCACAAATACAAATGACAGCGCCAAGTTGATTAACATCACATATTTAAACATGCGGTAACACTCCATAGCTCACTCAGATAATTAGCTAGATAACTTCATTTTAAAAACAGTAACTTAAATAAATCAAACCTCACCTATTCAAAAAGCTAATAGTACCTGCTTCAAACGCTTAGACTAACTGCTATACCATTCAAGCATCGACAAAAAAAGCCAACTTAGTCGGTGGTTTTAAGCTCGCAGTAAAGCGCTTGAGTCTAATAGAACCCAGCACTAAGTATTACAAGCTTAACTAAGTCATTTCGCGCAATGTATTAATTCGATACCAGCCAAGAGATGATGAAAAATAAAGGTGATGGGTATGTTCAAACTATTTATCGAAAGGCCGAAACTCGCGATTATCATCTCGCTGTTTATCACTCTTATCGGGGTGATTGCAGCGCTGCAATCTCCTATTGGGCGCTACCCAGATGTCGCGCCGGTGACCATAGAGGTCAGTACTTTTATGGATGGCGCTTCAGCCGAGGTGATCACCAAATCCGTTGCGCCTGAAATTGAAAAGCAGGTCAATGGTGTCTCTGGCATGGATTACATGCAAAGCACATCAGGCGCCGATGGAACTTACACGCTAACTATCACTTTTGCCAACGGGACCGATCCCGACACCGCAAATAACTTGGTACAGAACAGAGTTAACTTGGCACTGCCAGAGTTACCAGCTGATGTATCTAAAAATGGTGTCAAGGTTGAAAAAGTATCTAATGGTTTACTGATAGGCCTCGCAATCAATGACCCTTCAGGCAAGGCGACAGATACTGAAATAAATGGTTTTTCGGGCGGCATATTAAAAGAGTCGCTGCAGCGTATTAACGGTGTATCGAAAGTCGATGTATTAGGGGAGAAAAAGTACTCCATGCGAGTGTGGTTGAACCCCGATGCCATGAATGACCTGTTTGTAAATGTCGGTGACATACAAGCCGCCATTAACGCTCAAAATAAGATTTCATCTGCGGGTTCCGTAGTAAGCAACTCTCTTGAGTACTCGGTCAGCGTCGACGGCGGCTTATCCTCAGTGGAAGAGTTTAGCAATATCGTAGTTCGCGGCGAACATTTCAAGAAACCAGTATTACTAAAAGATGTAGCCACAATAGAGCTTGGAGCCGAAGTTTATACCGCCAACGCCTATGCTGGAACAAGCGCTGGTTCTGTTCTTTTTATCTATAAAGACCCTAGTGCCAATGCTATTGAAGTGGGCAAAGCGGTACAACAGATAACAGAAAGCTTAGAAACAGACTACCAAATTCAGACCGTTTATGATGCGACGGCATTCGTTATCGGCGCCATTGATAACGTGCTCGAAACATTAGTTCTTGCCGTTATTATCGTTGCACTTATCACCCTGGTATTCATGCAATCCTTTAGGTTAACCCTCATCACGTGCGCCGCAATTCCGGTGTCACTGATTGGGACGTTTGCCGCGATGGCCGCACTGGGTATTGATATCAATATCATCTCAATGCTTGGACTGGTAATGGCTATCGGTATTGTGGTTGATGCCGCCATTATTGTTATTGAAGCCGCTGAACACGAACTACAGGAGCAACCACAACTGACACCCAAGCAAGCGGTATCAGCTAGTCTAGATAAAGTGGTCAGCCCGATTATCGCATCAGCATTGGTGTTGCTAGCCGTCTTTGCTCCCACCATCTTTATGAGTGGTATGACGGGGATAATTTACAGTGAATTCGGTATTGTCCTTAGCGTGGCGGTATTAGTTTCTACTGTCGTGGCACTAACACTAACGCCAGCACTTTGCGCACTTTTTATGAAGCACCCCAAAAAAGGGTTAATAGCGCGCTCACTCGAAAGCGTTATCGGCGCAAAGATCACTATCTTCAAGTTCGCAACTCAATGCTTTGTTAAGATTCCGCTATTATCTGTCATGTTACTTAGCGGAGCACTTTACCTCACAGTGCAAGATGGTAAAGAGCTTGCGACGGGTATGTTACCTGATGAAGATGCAAGCGCAGTATTTGTTATAGGCTCATTTCCTGCTGGTACCGCCCTGCCGGTCACCGATGCGTATACGTTAGAATTAGTCGAAAAACTACAGGATATAGAAGGGGTTTCAAATTCAATTTCAGCCTCGGGTTTTAACTTAATCACCAGTACCGCCGATATGGGCAGCTTTCTTTTACTGCTAAACCTAGAACCGATGGATAACCGTGAGCTAAGCGATAACCAAGTGATAGAAGCGGCCAATGCTGTCATTGCAGAAACTGGCATAGAAGCATTTGCTTTTAAACCGCCAGTCATTCCAGAACTAGGTTTAGTTGATGGTGTCAGCTTTGTTATTAAAGATGCAAAAGGCTATAGCCCTGCTGAGATGTTTGAAATATCAAACTCTATCATCGCACAGCTCAACAGCTTTGAAGATGATGTGGCATTGGCAATGACACAATACGCCGTAGATAAACCCTCGATAAAGCTAGAGATAAAACGACAAGAGCTCAATAAATATGGGATCTCATTTGCTGACACCGTCACAGGTATGCAGGCTCATTTTGGTGGTAGCTACATCAACACTTTCAACATGAATGGCCGCAACTACAAAGTCATGGTGCAAAACTCACCTGAATACCGCACCTCAGCCGAATCCCTCAAAGCGATGAAACTAAGCCAAGCTAACGGAACTCACATTAGCGCGGACAAAATTTTTGATATTAGCGAAGAGCTGGCACCTAACTTTCTTAACCGCTTCAATGCGCAGCAGTCAGTTGCTTTCGATGTCATTCCTGTCAGTGCCACAGGCGACGTCATCAACCTAATCAACGAGCTTGAGTTACCGAAAGGGATCTCAGTTGAATTTACAGGCGCCTCAGCCGAGGAGATTAAAGCGGGCAATCAGGCCATTATCGTACTGGCACTAGCATTACTCGTCACCTACATGGTGTTGGTCGCTCAGTATGAAAGCTGGTTAATACCTGCTGCAATCATGTTAGTCGTGCCCACCGCTGTTATCGGCATTGTATATGGCGTGATATACCTGCAGGGCGACATAAATATTCTTACTCAACTTGCAGCAGTGCTATTAGTTGGAATGAGCGTACGTAATGCCATTCTGATTATAGAATATGCCAAAGATTTACGAGAAAAAGGCATGGCAATTAAGACTGCGGCAGTCGAAGCGATGCGACTTAGAGCACGAGCCGTATTCATGACAGCATTTAGCTTTGGTGTCGGATTGGTGCCACTGATGATGGCTGATGCCATAGGCAATGGTGCGCAACAAGCTCTAGGTTATGCAAGCTTTGGCGGTATCGTCACAGCCACCTTTATTGGTTGCATCTTTGCCTGTGTGTTCTTTGTTATCTTGCAAAACACTCGAGAACGCTTCAAGCCACAGCCAGTTGCTTGTTAATCAGCAGCAAACAGTCGTCATCAAAGTTTCACCCTAGCAATAACTAAAGCACCACAGTCACTGTGGTGCTTGATGACTCGAAGTCATTGGCGGCCAAACCTTTAGCTACTTAGCCATAATATACTCAGCAGCATCTACAAGTTTACGGTCATTGGGATCAGAGATATTGGTTTTCCACACAACCTCACCCAACCTATTAATATAAAAAATCGTAGGCGCTCCTATCACGTCATAATCAACCAGTTTAAAAAGTGCGTTTAGATAAACATAAATCTAGCCGTAACATGAGCTGTTAATATCAAGCTAAACCAAGAATAAAAAAGCCCGCAGCTTAATCAGCTGCGGGCTTTTTATTATTATGTTCACTCTCTAGCGGTATAAACGCGTCTCTTTTGGCTGTGACTGAAAATCCTGTTGCATTTGCAATAAGAAATCATTCCCCAGTAAAGCGATATCACGGTAAAAGTCACTTCTTGCTTGGCATTGAGCGAGCTCAGATCGCACATGAGTAAAAGGGCTCCTTCAATTTAGGCCGCAAGGCACTAAAACTATTGAAAATAATCCTCGTACCTAAGCAGGTATTCATTAGATTTAATAAGGCTATTAAGTAATTTTCAACTGATACTCTTGTAACTACTATCGAAAGCATATTGTATACAGTATGCGCAGATGTTAAGGTAATGCTGCAGAAATGGTACTAACCAGTAAAAAGATGCGTATATCTGTGAATGAAAAGCATCGCTATAAATAGAATATTCAAGGGAAATAAACTATGAATGGAATAAAAGTAACTTCCAGCTTTACCCCAAAGAAGACCTTAGCAGCACTTGCTGTGGGCTCAGTACTTATGCTTTCATCTCCAGCTGTACTTGCTGCAGATAAAGTTAACGGGAGTATGAAAGGGCAAGTACAAGTTGAAGCTGGTAATTCACTCGCTAATGTACAAGTATCTTTGGTACATACAACCAAAGGTATTACGCGTAAAACAACTACAGATAGCAATGGTAACTTTAACCTCAAAGCGCTACCAATCGGAAACTATACAGTAACCTTCACTAAAGACGGTTTTGATACTGTACAAGAAAGTGAAATCCAGATTAAAGCTGGTAATAGCTCTGTGTTCAATGTATCGATGTTTTCAGAGGGCGTTGAACGAATTCAAATTACCGGTACTAACATTCAAAGAATTGACTTCGAAAACTCAACCGCTTCAATTACTTTAACTGCTGAAGAGTTGGCAGTTCTGCCAATTGCTCAAGACTTAACCTCAGTAGCATTACTTTCACCTGCGACCTCATTAGCAGCTGATCCATACAAAGATTACGGTCGCGGAGTCTCTTTTAATGGCTCGTCTGTTGCAGAGAATGGTTACTTCTTAAATGGTCTCAACATTACCGATATTCGCAAAGGCTTAGGTTACATAGATATGCCCTGGGAGGCTATCGCACAAACCAGTGTCATCTCGGGTGGTGTATCAGCAGAGTATGGTCAGTTCATCGGTGGTGTAACTGACTTAGTAACCAAATCAGGAACCAATGAGTTTCAGTTTGGTGTAAGTGTTGACTATGTACCTGGTAGTTGGACTTCTCAGTCTCCCGATACTTGGGGATACGATACAACCGCTAACTCAAATGGCGAATACCCCCTTGATCCTAAGTTACTCACATATAATCAAGAAGATTACTTTGGTTCAACGAAATACAACATCTACGCTAGCGGTGCTATTTTGGAAGATACCTTATTCTTTTACGGTGTTTTTAACCCGCAACGCATAGAAGATAACTCTTCAACCACTTCTCAGTATACTCACAATGAAAAAGAAGCCGATTACTGGTTAGCAAAGCTAGATTGGTATATTACCGATAGTCACAGTCTCGGTTTTACGGCAATGAATAATGAATGGAAACAAAGTCAGTATTCTGCTAGGTATGATTTAGAAAATCGTGAACGTGATGAATTTGGCGACCCTGTAGAAAGCGAATGGGGCGGCTCACTATGGTCAGTGAACTATAGCGGTATTATCACTGATGACTTTTCGATTTCAGCGGTATACGGTGTAACTGAGCAAGAGAGTAGAGAGATCAACCCAACAGCGGGACAGCCTCCAGCTTGGGATTACCGAAACGGCTACTGGGAAAGGCTCACTGATTTCATTGGCGCTTTTGATCCGAGTGAAAGCAAGGATACACGAACTCAAGCTCGAATCGATTTTGACTGGGAACTTGGCGATCACTCACTAAGATTTGGTTACACCCAAGAAGTGATAGAAACCTACGACAATACAACGTACTCAGGCGGTGGCACCAAATATGAATATTTCTGGGCTGGGCAAGGTGATATTGATTGGTTTAATTGGCGACGAGCTACTGAGGGGCTAGCTCCTACTGCTCTACAAGCTGGAGATGCCTATGGCAAGAAATTACACTACGCCCTTGCAGGGGAAACAGAGTCTCGCACACACGCATTCTATATTGAAGATACGTGGCGTGTAACTGATGAAGTTACGTTGAATTTGGGTATTCGTAATAGTGGTTTCGAATCAGACACCTCTGCTGGTGACACCTATGCGGAAATGTCAAACCAGTGGGCTCCTAGGTTAGGTGCCATTTGGGATGTGGGTGGCAATGGCGAAACTAAAGTATACGCAAATTACGGTCGCTACTTTATGCCAATCTCACCAAACACTAACGTGCGCATGACTTTGGGCGAACTTAATCAATACGAATATGTTATGTTTGATTCTATAGACGCTGAAGGAAGGCCTGTAAACGAAGAATATATCAACCTATACAGCAACGGTGACGGTACTTTCACCCAGCCATACAGAACTCTGCGTGACGCAAATCTTGAGTCAATGTATAGCGACGAGTATGTTTTGGGTGTCACACAAACTATCGGCGATGACTGGACAGTTGGCGCTCGCTATATCTATCAAATCTTAGAAACTTCAATTGAAGATACAAATATGCAATATGCATTGAGTAAATTCCAGAAAGAAAACCCTGAAGAAGCTAAGAAATTGATAGATGATCAAGGTTGGAATACAGCTGGTGACTGGGTAGGTCTACTGACTAACCCAGGCTCGTCAGTTCTAGTGCAATATGATGTAGATGGTGATGGTGTTATCGGCGAGAGCGAAGGTGTCACTTGGGACGCTGATTACCTTGGTTATCCAAAAGCAGAACGTAAGTATCAAGCTTTAGAGCTAACGATTGAAGGTAAACCTACTGACAACTCTAGAATTGCTTTCTCGTATACTCACTCTAAATCAGAAGGCAACACTGAAGGTTTAGTCAGTGGAACTCACTCACAAGCCGATCCTGGTTTTAGTGCCTCATATGACACCCCTGAGCAGGTTGACTACTCATACGGTGAAACCTCTAACAACATACCTAATAAGTTTAAATTTTATGGTAGCTATGACTTTACTGAAGACTTTAACATGGGCTTTGTATTCCTAGCCCACGAAGGCCGCACTCGTAATAGACTTGGTTACCACCCTCAAGACGTTGACTCGTGTGCACCAGATGCAGATGTTACGACTTGTAGCAAGTGGAATGTCCAGAACTTTTACTCAGCTGGTAAACCTTCTCCACGTGGTTCTGGTGGACAAGGCGATTGGCTTACAAGTCTTGACTTAAGTGCCCGTTACATCATCGATGTTGGTTACGGTAACATTGCACTTAGCGCCAAGGTATTTAACGTGTTTAACTCTAATACCCCTGCTACGTACAACGATATGACAGAGTTCGGTAACGAAATTGGCCAGATGAACCCGAACTATGGTAACGCAACAAGTTATCAAGCACCGCGTTCATTCTTACTAACAGCTCGTTACGATTTCTAAATACCTAGCCTTACGGCTTGGCATTTTTGAAATCAATTAGCGATTTTAATTAGACCAGCAACAATTGTTGCTGGTCTTTTTTCTAAATTTTATCGGATTTTAATTTGCAAAGCTCTGTAGCTTAAGAGAGTAACCTTCTAGTTACCTTAAGCTCCATTGATACCTTTTCCATTAAAGCGTTGCTCGTTCAGCGGAAGTGAAAATCACTTTAGGCAAGTCAGTGGCTTATCGCTAATCGTTATTCTCGGTGCTAGCATCCTCGATAATTGCTCCTGCATTATTCTACCTTTGACCATCCTTGGTCTCGTACCTCTAAAATCTGACCGCCAAGGAGAGCGGAAATATCTCATCTTGTATGGAACAAAATAGACCATTTAGTCGTGCTTCGCTCTCGATAATTGCTCCTGCATTATTCTATCTTCGAACCCCTTGGTCTCGTACCTCCTAAATCTGACAGGCAGGGAGGCTGGGAATGTCTTATTTTGTACCGAACAAAATAGACCATGAAGGATGCTAGAGCCGAGAATAACTGAGACATAGACCGCACCCTAACTGATATTCATTCAAAAATTCTATTTGATTTTTCATCAAGGGAATATCCACTGGAGCATAGGGTTCTAATACCTAGCCGTTGAAATTTATTGTTGCTCTGCAGTGTCTTTGTCTAAAGTTAACTTAAGCTAATCTGCGAGGCGCCATTAATGAAGATATCTATCTCGGGCACAGAGACCATAAACGTATTTCAACTGACTGCGGTGTTCAGTATGTTGTTTGCCTTAGTGGGCTTTAGCTATAACGTGTGGCGCATGGAGATCACCGAATACAACAACAATGTTCGCTCAGCAAGCTTCGAGCTGCTGCTCCAACTTTCAGAGCTAGAGTCTATTATTTACGCGGCACATTATGATCAAGATATCATCCAAGGCAGCCCTCGAAAAGGTTGGATTAAAGTCAATCTTATCGCAGATTTAAGTGTGGTTACCGAACCCGACATTCAAACAGCGGCAGAGGCGTTAAAGGCTAACTGGCAACTCAATTGGGAGAGTGTGGCAAGCGATGAAAACAGTGCCATGCAAGTAGTGGCAAAAATTGATGATACCCGCTTAAAAGTGCGACAGCTACTCGTCTCTCTCAATTAGCTTCATCATATTCTTGACTTTAACGGCTAGCCCTATCCTAAATTTGTTGCGCGGAGCACAGCGGAATCAGCACGCTGTTGTTACAATAATCAGCACAGAAATAGCCTCATTATTGTGACTGTCTGTAAATTTAATCAAGTGCTATAAAAACGTTATCGATAAAGGATAGTAATGACATTAACACGTTCAATAGGCCAGCAATGGAGTAAGTCAATTCTTGCCCACCGTTTAGCGTTAACACTTAGAGAATGTGAGGCGGTGCAGCAATTATTTGGTGGCGCAACTCAGCTAACAACGGTCACTAACACCATAGCCGCATTAATCTTTATAGAGGGAAGCCCAATCTGGTTGCCACCTCTTGAAAGCACAGATGAAACACCGCTGCCTGATTCTTTAACCCTGCACTGTTTATTTGCAGCTAGTCACTTATTGTTTGTCAAAGAGATAGAGCAAAATCCATTGAACCAATCAGAGCACTTAGTGCTGACCATTGGCTTTCAGTGGAGTCAAACGCTCGTTAATAGCGAGTTGTTCGAGTCACTAACAGCTGAAAGTAAAAAGCAATGCCAACTACTACAAACCATCAACAGCCAGCTTGAAAAAGTACGCTTAGATAAGCGTCAATCTAGCCGTAATATGGGTAGCTAAACCCGAGCTAAAAACCAGAGCTAAAAACCAGAGTCTTGAATGCCAATAAATAGCAATAAAAAAGCCCGCAGCTGATTAAGCTGCGGGCTTTTTTATTATATTCACTGTCTAGCGATATAAACGCGTCTCTTTTGGTAGTAATTGAAAATCCTGCTGCATTTGCAGTAAGAAATCCCCCCCTAGCAAAGCGATGCCACGGTAAAACTCACTGCTTGCATGGTGTTGGGCTAACTCAAAACAGCGCGGGGCCCAAGGCAACAGATGCTGTTGCAATAACACCTGAGTAAAGCGAATCAGCGCTTGATTATCTGTTTCTAGCTGCAGACGACCAAAAGTCTGATCTAATACAGCAAAGAAAAGCCCGATATGATCAAGTGGCTGCGGATAATCAACATCAACGTTTACCCCATTGGCCTGATAGAAATCCATCAGCGCCATGGTGGAGCGATCATTAAGTAACTGCTCTTCACTCAAATACACCGAACCTTGTGGTACCGCATTCGGCTCACCAGGACCAAAAAACAGCTGACCATAGTCGAGCTTCAACTCAATAAGCTCAGCCTCATGAGTATCGGTTGGCCACTGTGCTAAAAATGCAGCCAGTGCCTCACGCCCTTTGCTATTTTGCTCGCGTTTGGCAAAAGTTGGCCAACTACCAGCAACATCACAATCCCTAAGCCCTTGCACTAGCTCGGCTTCTGGGTGACGAATAAGGCAGTGGTGCAAAATGCGCGCTAGCCCTTGATACTCAGCAAAATCTATCGACGCTATATTTGAAGACATGGTTCACCTTTAACACGATGCTGGACTCGTTATAGCCACAGCTTTTATTACACTAGAGATAAACGAATAGCGCCAGTTTTTGACGCTATTCGCCAGCAAGCTTAAACTTCTGTCGGGTTTAAGATCTTGCCTTCACCGCTACCAGCAGGGCTGCCATTAACGTTAGCCTTGATAATTAGGTTTGGCGATGTGATTGATGGTGATGGCAGTGGTGCAATATGACCATCGCCCTCGCCGTACTTCTCACGCAAGTTATCCATAGTATCAAAGTCTAGTGCACGCAGTGGACATGACTCAACACATACCGGCTTGCGACCATCAGCAATGCGCTCAAAACAACCGTCACACTTAGTCATCACTTTGCGTTCACGGTCAATTTGCGGCGCATCGTATGGACAAGCGCGTGAACAGCTTTCACAACCGATACAGATATCTTGTGCGACATGCACTAGACCATCTTCGCGGCGCTTATGCATTGCACCTGTTGGACAAGCTTTAACGCATACTGGCTCAGAACAGTGGTTACAACCAATTGACATGTAGTAAGCAAATACATTTTGCTCAAAACAGCCGTTATTACCCACAGTCCACTCACCACCACCGTACTCATACACTCGACGCCAAGTCACGCCGTTTAGTGCCGGCAAGGTGTTATCTTGCGGGTTAGAGTTGTTACGGATCTCATTGCTTTGGCGATCTTTACAAGACACGTGACACGCTTTACAACCAGTACACTTAGTGCTGTCTACATAAAAACCATATTGAGTTGGTTCAGTCATAATTAACTACTCTCTTAAATCTTTTTAATTGCAACACGGATGGTGTGCTGTGGGTTGCCTTTGGCAACAGGGCTTGGCTGATAACGTGTTAGCGAGTTAATTGCGCCGCCTTCATCGATGATATGCCCTGTACTACCAACCGTTTTACCTGGGTTAAACCAAGCACCTTGACCCAGTGCAAATACACCTGGTGCAACACGCGGCGTGATACGAACCTTAACGGCAATCGAACCACGTTCGTTGTACATTTCAACATTATCGCCAGAGCTCAAGCCATGCTTAGCACCGTCCATTGGGTTAACCCAAACCGCATCTTCAACCGCTTCACGTAACCAAGGTACATTGTGGTAGCTTGAGTGAGTACGACCTTTAGTGTGGTAACCCGCTAATTGAATTGGGTAATCTGTACTGGTGTCTTCATCCTCAAAGCCATCCCAAGTCACTGTGTACTGTGGGATTGCAGTGATGGTGTCACCTTTAACGCCTGTTGGGTTTAGTGGGCTGTTTTCTTGATCCCAGTTAGCGGCACGCCATGCAAGCTCTGCAGAGTAGATCTCAATCTTGCCACTTGGCGTTGCTAGTGGCTCACCACCATTGATGTAACTTGAAAGTGCAACGTGATCGTCTTGCATATGCTTACGGAAGAAACCAATCTCTTGCGCTTCTTTGTAAGTGGCAGGGAACGCTGGCACAACGCCTAGGTTAGTGCTGCTGTCTTTCGTCTTTTGGTATAACTCTTCAAGCCACTGCGCTTCTGTTTTACCTTCAGTGAATTCTGCTTCACAACCCATATATTTCGCGATCATCGCTGATGCTTCATACATAGACTTACAGTCCCACATTGGCTCAATCGCTGACTTCATCGCGGTGATGTAACCCAGCGCACCAGATGCGTATGAATCGTTAACTAAGTCGTTAGACTCTAACCAGCTAGTATCAGGCAAGATAATGTCGGCAAATTTAGCGCCTGGAGTCATCCAGCAGTCACAGCTAACGATTAGCTCAACGCCTGATTCATCTTGGTAGATTTCAGCGGTGTTGTTGATCTGTGCATGCTGGTTCAGTAGTGTGCTGTCAGATGCTGAAATAATCACTTTGATGTTTGTGCCAAGTGGCGTATCTAAGTCGTCAGTACCTTTTACACCATGGCTACGAGCTGTCATGGTTTCACCATGATGAATCGCTTCAGACCAAGTAAAGAAAGAGATCTTCTCTTTAACTGGGTTGCTACCCGCTGGAATACCCGCACGGTACATACCACTCATTGAAGGTAGTTCACCATTTGAGGCGCCCAAGGTACCAAGTTTACCGGTCAAAACTGATAGCATATACAGCGCACGCATGCTTTGCTCACCGTTTGCTTGGCGGTTAACACCAGCGCCAACAACGATGTATGGCGCTTGTGCGTTTTGCAGGTCAGTAGCAATTTGCTTGATTTCAGCCTCAGGAATACCGGTGATCTTTTCTGCCCACTCAGCAGTTTTCTTCGGCGCATCAGCGTATATGCCAAGGCCAAGAATGTAATCACGGTAGTTCTCTTCTGGTTTCATGACAGCCGCGTATTCTTGCTTAGTCGCATCACCGCTGGCAGCAAAGATATCTTTTTGCGCTTGGATAGATGCAGCGTCATAACCCACTGCGTACTTATTGATAAAATCAAGTGAGTTAACATCAACCCAACCTGAGCTAATCATCTGATAAGCGATAGCTTCTGCAAGCGCGGCATCTGTACCTGGACGAATAGGCAACCAAGTTGACTCTTTACCTAGCATAGAATCGGTGTAACGCGGGTCAATCATGGTCACTTTAAGACCATTCGATTTTTGCAATGCTTTTAGGTAATCATAACCTTCACCACTACCAGACTGACGAATTTCACTCGGGTTGTAAGCGATACCCAACAAGAAGTCACTGTTTGATAGCGTTACCGTTGATGAGCCTTTAGTGCTGCCAGTACCAAAAGTATGCGCCGCCGCTTCTTGCTGCTGTGCCCATGAGTAGTTACCGTAATAACTTAAGCAACCACCGTTAAGATTTAATAGACGGTTAAAACAGGCATTAGATGCAAAACCGTAGTAAGCACCTGAGCCATAGCTGCGGAAAATAGCCTTGTTACCATGCTCAGCAATCACTGAAGTCAGTTTGTTACCGATGGTTTTAGCCGCTTCGTCCCAAGTGATTGGCACGAACTTACCTTCGCCACGTTTACCAACACGTTTCATTGGCGACTTTAGACGGTCAACAGCGTAGGTACGTTGGCGCAATGAACGACCACGTGCACAAGCACGTACTTGGTAGATATCATCGCCATCAGTGATGTCATGGTCAGTTTCGACACGGGTAATCACACCGTCACGACTAAACACTTTAACGGGACAGTTTGAACCACAGTTTACTAGGCACGATGACCAAGTAATTTGCTCATCACCAACTGGTGGTTTAGGCGGAATAACATTGGCATCATCAGAGCTGGAATTACAGCCTGTAACTGTTGCTGCACAGCCCAGCGCAGCACTCATTTTTAAGAAACTTCTACGTTCCATAATCTCGTTTTCCTCGAACTTAAATTGTGACTGACTCGACCTAAAGCAGCTTGTAGCTGAAGGTCAACATCAGTTGATGGGCGTTATAATTGTGATTGATCTCACCTAAGGTGATTAATCCTGAATTGCTATCGGCGGTAACCTGTGCACTGTCTGTATCGAAGTAGCGTTCATACTGATAAGCCAGTTTTAACGCCATTTGCGGCGAGATCATGTATTGCCCATATAGGCTCATGCTATGGCTGTATGAGTAATAAGCACCGTAAGAGCCTTCGTTTGAAGGGCTTACACCAGTGCTACTTTCTGAGTTAGCAAATAGGTAATCCATACCTAGGGTCAATCTGTCTTCCATTAGGCCGGAATAGGTTGCCCCAAGGCCTAAGTTGATGAACTGGTCGCGAATTTCTGTGTTCCAAATTGCGCTTTGATCGCCGCTTTGGTCTGAATCAATCCACTGCTGACCTGCAAATGCGTACACTGATAGTGGCTTAGAAACCTGCAGATGAACATTGGCGTCATAGCCGTAATCTTTGGCTTGAGTTAACCCTATTTCGGTGGCGTCATAGTCGTCGTTAGCATAGTAAGTGCTAACATCAAACGTTAACCACTCTAATGGTGTGTAGCTAGCGCGAGCATTAGCCTCGGTACGATTGCGATCGGCTAAATGATACTTACGCATCAAAGAATCAGTCTCGTCAGTAGTTAGTTCATTAGCTTGATAGTCACTGCCGCCTCGCGAGCCATAACTTAGGCCAAAATCAAGGGTTAGCTTGTCGATAGCACGAATGTTCAGTTTGCTCCAAATTTCGCTATCTTGCGTCTCTTCGCGCTCACCATAACTGCGCTCAACCTGCTTATAGTCATAACCTGCTTGTAAGCGGTAACCACTGGCTAAACGGTAGCTTGCATTGGCTTTGAAAGTTTGACGTTCAATATCCATTGGGGTGTTTTGCTTAAAAGCACCCGACATTGAATCAAACTCGTACTGTGCAAAGTCAAATACTGATGAACGGTTATCACGCTTGTTGTAGTCGTAACTGGCACCAAGGCGTAAGCGACTACTTACTCTTGTACTCGCCGCTAAGTTGCTGCTAAAGGTGTCGACTTGACCATCCCAGTTTTGAATCGGGTTGCCACTCATCTGCACAAGATCTTGATCTTGGATCATTCGGCCCGATACCACACGACCACTGAACACACTTGAAGCTAAGCGGTATTGACCCGATAGCGACACTTGATGCGCTTGGTTATCAGGTGTTGCACTGTATACGTCATAGCTATAAGGCAAGCTTAAATCGCTAATATTATTCTCATAACGAGAGCCATGGTAGCTCAGCTCTGACAGCCAGTTATCACCATCTAGCACAATGCCAGCGCTAAATTTATCAGTGGTTTCATCAACCGGCTCCGCAAAGTTAACCGGACTTGGGCTCATTAAGCTGGCACTACGATGACCGGTTTTGTCTTCACGATCAAAACGAGCATAACTACTCAGACCTAGTTCGGTTAATGCTGAAAAATCATATTCAAAGCCGATGCCACTGCGCTGTCTCTGTAGGTCAAGATTAAGCTCACGGGTATGTTCACTAGGCGTTAGCATACCGTTGTTATGCCAAAGATTAGTTTGGGCATTACTGTATTGATTGGTGGTGATGGTTTGAAAATCCATATCAAGCTGGTACTGCTCACTCTTACCCGCTTCGATATTAATAAAACCATTATCCATTCCAAGCTGATGAGCTTGAACCTTGGCACGGTAACCACTTTGCTGGTAAGCCATATCCGCATTAACACCAGCAATGGCACCGTCGGTACCAGTACCTAACTGATTAATCGCATGGTCATCATCGGCATCAACCACACCAACACTGGCGCCAACGGTGCCAGAGTAACCGTCGGTTATCACACAACGCTTACACTGGTAATTGGCTGTTTTAAGGCTTTCAGTATTGGCTTGTTGAACACCAAAATCAGCAGCCATTACACCCGTTGCAGTACCAAACAGCGCTAGAGTGATCAAGTTTAAAGAAAACAATTTAGTTGAACGCATATTACTCACTCCAGGTCTTAACGGGCAAAGTTGCTGCCAGCGGGATGATTTGAACCATGAACTTTGCTGTGACAGTTAAGACAGCTCTTACCGGCACTAAAAGCATCTTGACCCGCTTGCGTCGCAACACGGCTTGCGTGTCCATCGTCTGCGTGACATTGCTGACATAATTGCGGCACTCGCGTTTTAAGTAGTGCTTCATTCACGCTACCGTGAGCGGTGTGACAGTTTGAACAATCTTCCATAACTGGCGCATGCTCCCACAGGAATGGGCCACGCTTGTCGGCATGACACTCAGCGCAAGTCTCATTAAGGCTAGGTTTAATCAGCGCGCTTTCAGTCATTGAACCGTGAGGGCTATGGCAATCAATACAGGTCATCTGGTCCCATTTCATTGGGTGAGATGAGCGCTTGTTCATATCTGCTTTTGCACGGGTATGACACGAGGTACACGTATCGTTAACCATTAAGCGATCAAGTGCCGGATCTTTTGCGGCGTGGATCTGGTGACAATCAGCGCAAGCCACCTCTTCTAGGTTGTGAGTGCTGTTATGCCAAGCCATCTGTTTAGGATCGTTATGGCAACCTTGGCAAACACTGTTTTGGCTTTCGGCAGGTAATTTGCTGTCAGAGCCAAAACTAATCATTGGCTCTTTACCACCACGATTATGCTTACCTTGTGGGCCGTGACAGGCTTCACACTGCATACCAGACATTGGTGATTTACTGCTACTCATATCACCATGAACGCCATCAAAAAGCGCCATCACTTTAGGGCTTTTCTTATGACACATCAGGCAAGAATCGGCACCTTTAGAAGAGTACTTACCCTCGCTAAACTTCTCAGTTAACTTTTGCTCGAGATCGGCAGAGCTAAGGTCGCTCCACGGCGTTGCATGAGCGGGAAAAACACTAATTAATAGTGTGAATAAACTCGTCGCCATTAATTTGGCAAGATTTCTGGTGGACATCTACTTACGAACCCCTTGTATATCGAAGGGGGTATTTTAGTGATTTAACCTCTGTATGTTCAAGCTAACAACGACCCAGTTAAGTGTTGTTACATATCGCCAATTTTTGAGAAATCCGCTAATCAGATCACAGTTAAAAAACGCTTTTAAAATACACCTTTAAAACCTCAGAAAATAATTACTTTAACTTAATTAGCAACTTAAAGTTTAACTGATAATGACTATCATCTTTAGCAGTTATTAATATAGTAATTAATTGTAAACAACTTGATTTTAGATTGACTCAGGTTTTGAACTTGATCACGAAAAAAATATGACTGCTTCAGCTAAAAAACAGGAGTACCTAATAATATATACCCAAACCGATTTAAATTTAAAATAAACACAACACAACCAAGCAAAAATCAAACACAAAATAAACAAGAGTTACCACTTCACTCATTAAAATTACTTTTATTTTCAGTGTAAGCCTAGTTACGCCACAGTGTTTACACTTGCGCTTGAAACTAGCCATAACCAGCCATATTGGCTTTGTTACCTAAACACATCATGATGAACAAAATGACTACAAAACGCTCAGTACACTCGCTTATACCAATTGCATTAAGTATTTGACCCGTTCAGAGCCCCTCAGTCTTTTCAATTCAAAGCGCATTGGTAAAGAAATGGTTATTCCCTTTTAAGCTAATGCAAAGCAGAAGTGGAAAGACTGAGGAGCTCACGTAGTGCGGGTTTCAAAACACTGTATGCTTCGCTATGGGATTTGGATATAGAATAACTATTAGCTCAAATCCTGCTACTTGCCTACAGCGTTTTGAATTCCCGCTGAATGGTCAAACTTTTAATGCAATTGGTATTACTCTTAATAGAGCTGGTTACGGTAATTATAATACTGGGGATTATCGCGATAGTCGCTATGCCGAGATTGGTAAGCTTAAGTCAAGATGCTCATGACTCTGTTGCCCATAATGTATTTGCTAGCTTTAGCACCTCCGTTAGCCTTTACCATAGTTGTTGGGCCGCATCTGGTGCCAATGGCTACCAAGTCGATTTAACTTGTTTTGGTGCAGGCGATGTGGACTCTACCACGACCGGTTATCCTTTAGGGATAGACACGAATAACAGTGCAAGTGGAACTAAACTTCAAGGTGATTACTGCAAACAAGTATGGCAAGGATTGCTAGATAATAATGACTACAAGCTTGTGATGCATTCAAATGCAGCCTTTGAAGGTAATAACGATATTGTTTATTGGTACTATGATGGTGATCTAGCGGATAAGGATACCCACTGCTATTACAATTACATTGTTGATGACAGAAGTAAGGGCGCAGAAAACTGGCAACTAAAATACTATCCTGCTACTGGTAAAACTCAGGTTGGACGTTCTGTTTTAAGTATTCAACCTGATCCATAAGCTAGTTTTAGCCGCTTAAAGACAGTAAATTTTCTTACATAAGCAGTTGATTAGTCGATATTGAGTTTACTCAAGCTTATGTAATTGAAGTTTTATGCTGCCCACTGTCATATACAAAGCACATTTATTTGCCATACTTAAGAAGAGTTTTCTTATTTGGTGAGTCAATGCGATTTTTTAGTTTTAGCTTTTTAGTTTATGTTGTATTGATGAGTTCAGCAGCGCTAGCAGATGCGAGGTTGAGCGCTGCAAACAATATGTTATTAAAACAACTGAAGTTAATTAACCTTGTTGAACCCGCTCCAGCTTATCAAAAGCACATGACTCAGTTAGCCAGTACTATTGTGACAGAAAAACAATTTGAGCTTATTGAAGCCGATATTGTTGATTTTTGGTCACGCCATCAGATAAAAACCCATAGCACTGAAGCTTCAAAAGTTAACGATCTTTTAGTTCGCGTAATGTCTTTGGAGCCAAAGATAAATGATTACCTGCAGTTGCAAAACCGACTTTCACATTTGCAGTGGCTTACTGAACAAAATCAATGGCAACGGATCCGTGTAGAGGGCTTGATTAGGCCTGGAATGCAAAGCGCCACTCTTCCCGCTATCGCAACGCGTTTATCTTTACTTGGGGATGGCACTGCAAATGCTGTTGAGCTGGATGTTTTTGAAGATGATTTAGTTAATATAGTTAAGCGTTTTCAACGACGCCATGGCTTAACCCCCGATGGAATTATTGGCCCAGATACTATGAAATGGCTGAATATGGCACCATCGCAGCGAGCTACTATATTAGCAAGAAGTTTCATTCAAAAGTCGACATTTATGTCACAACGAGACGATCGTTTTTTGGTGATAAATATACCAGCGTTTGAAATGGAGTTAATTAATGACGGTAGAGTTGAACTTGAATCGCGAGTTATTGTTGGTAAACCATTTAGGCAAACTCCTTTACTAAGTAGTGCAATTTCTAATGTTGTGATAAATCCTAGTTGGCGAGTACCAAAAAAGATTTTATATAATGATTTGTTACCACAGGTTCGCAAAGATGGAAGTTACATTGAACAGCGTGAGTTTGACGTATTTGATCGACAGGGTAATCGAGTGATTAAGTCTGCAGAGCAGTGGCGTGATTTAGCGTTTGGACCCTTTCCATTTCGATTTGTACAGCGACCTGGAGTTAACAATACCTTAGGGCGATACAAATTTTATTTTCCTAATGATTTTAGTGTTTATCTACACGATACCGCTGATCCTAATCTCTTTAATCAAAGTTATAGAGCTCTGTCCTCAGGATGCATTAGGATAGAAAATGTTGAGGGTTTAGCTAACTGGATGGCCGCCAACCTAGTAAAAGATAAACAAACTTGGGTGGATAGGCATGTGAACAGAGATAAAACCCAGTGGTTTGCTTTGAATTCGACCTTAAATGTTCACTTGGTGTACTGGACGGCATGGATAGATAAAGACAATTTAGCTCAATTTAGAAATGATATTTACCAAAAGCAGTCGATTAGCGATGGAAAACCACCTTCAATTGCTCAGATCAATAGCTTATAGAGTATTTATTAATATTTTCTGCTGATAACTTGCATTCCTATTACTTTAAGGCTACTTTGCCTGCCAGTTGTAGGAAAAGTAGTCAGTGGTGAAAGTGTGACCGTAGTATGTTCTGCTCGTAGACAGTTATTATTAGGCCTTGGTGGAGTAGCAATGTTTTCTATGCTACCTACAAAAGCACAAGCAAGTCGTTCAACCAAAGGGGTTAGAAGTTTAGGCTTTTACAACCGTCATACAGGTGAACGCGGGCAGGGAAGCTATTGGATTGATGGTGATTACCAAAGTGATATCTTGACTGATTTTAGTCAAGTATTACGTGACCATCGCCAAAATGAGTCAGCTCCAATGGATAAAAGGCTGTTTGATTTTGCCTTTTTATTAAAACAATCCTTAAATTTTGACGATGAATTTCACATAATTTCAGGCTATCGTTCACCGAAAACGAATCAAATGCTAGCCAAGAGAAGTAATGGGGTTGCTAAGAAGAGCTACCACATGAAGGGGATGGCGCTTGATATCGCTGTGCCAGGTGTCAAGCTTGCCGAAGTAAGAAGCGCTGCTTTAGCACTTAAACTCGGCGGAGTAGGTTATTATCCTAACTCAGGGTTCGTGCATATCGATACCGGCCCAATAAGAAGTTGGTAATTAACTGTACGAGTAGGCTAATAATATTTTGTTTATTTGGCTGATGTATGTTAGTATCCGCCCGCTTTTAGTAAGTAATGGTTGGTCGAAAATCGTTACTATACATTTATATTAATTTTTTAAGTGAGTTTTATTATGTCTTACACAATCGCTGCACAAATCCGCACTGAAATAGGGAAAGGTTCGAGCCGCCGCCTACGTCATGCTAACAAAGTACCTGCTGTTATCTACGGTCCAGGCAAAGAAGCTATCTCTATCGTTTTCGATCATAAAGATATCATCAATATCCAAGCGAACGATGACTTTTACAATACTGACCTAACTATCTCTTTAGATGGTAAAGACGTAGCAGTACGTGTTCAAGACATGCAACGCCATGCATTCAAGCCTTTGATTGAACATATTGATTTCAAATTTGCTTAAATTTTAAGTGAATTAAAAAAAGCGCCCTTAACGGCGCTTTTTTTGTGTCTTGAATAAGGTTAGATATTGGCTGCGTTATCTAACTTTCGTTCCGGGCAAGCAGCAATGACCTTCATATCACCATTATCTCCTTGTTCAATTTGAACATCAAAGCCCCATAACCTATGAATATGCTTAACGACTTCATGTCGAGTGTCTGCTAGTGGGATCCTAGCATTAGGCACGTAACGGAGTGTAAGCGACCTATCTCCGGATACTTCAACATTATGTACTTGGATATTAGGTTCTATGTTTGACAAGTTGTACTGTTGTGACAGTTTCTCTCTGATCTCTTTATACCCTTGTTCGTCGTGTATAGCTGATACAGCCAAATAATTTTTGTTATCGTCATCTAGGATAGAGAATAGTTTAAATTGACGAATGATATTGGGAGAGAGGTACTGGCTTATGAAGCTTTCATCTTTAAAATTCTCCATGGCAAAGTGCAACGTTGTTAACCAATCACTGCCTGCGATATCTGGGAACCAGTGTTTATCTTCCTCGGTAGGGTTTTCGCATATGCGGCGTATATCAACGAACATATTGAAACCGAGAGCGTAAGGGTTTATACCGCTATAGTGTGGACTGTTGTAACTTGGCTGTGCGACAACGTTAGTATGGCTTTGCAAAAATTCTAACATGAAGCGATCTGTTACTAATCCTTCATCATACAGATGGTTTAATATCGTATAGTGCCAAAATGTAGCCCAGCCTTCATTCATCACTTGAGTTTGTTTTTGAGGATAGAAATACTGGCCCATTTTTCTGACTATCCGAACAATCTCACGTTGCCAAGGTTCTAAAAGTGGCGCATTTTTTTCAATAAAATACAGAATATTTTCTTGAGGCTCAGCCGGGAAGCGCTGAGCTTTAGCTTTTTGTTCCTCATGCGGCGCTACAGGCACGGTGCGCCATAAATCATTAACCTGACTTTGAAGGTATGCTTCACGGTCCTTTTGACGCATCTGCTCCTCTTTGAAAGATATTTCACTTGGACGCTTGTATCTGTCTACACCGAAACTCATTAGTGCATGGCATGAGTCAATAATACTTTCAACTTTTTCGACACCATGTTTTTCCTCGCAGTTGCTAATGTAATTCCTAGCAAATACAAGATAGTCAATAATGGAGCTTGCATCGGTCCAAGTTTTGAACAAATAGTTACCTTTAAAAAAACTGTTATGCCCAAAGCTAGCATGCGCCATAACTAGAGCTTGCATCGTTATGGTGTTCTCCTCCATGAGATATGCAATACAAGGCTCTGAATTAATGACAATTTCATAAGCTAAGCCCATTTGTCCTCTTTTATAGCCTTGTTCTGTCTCAATAAATCGTTTACCAAACGACCAGTGGGTATAACCAATAGGCATGCCTATTCCCGCGTAAGCATCCATCATCTGCTCAGCGGTAATAACCTCAATTTGATTCGGATAAGCATCTAATCGGTAGTGGTTTGCTACGCGTTCAATCTCTGTTAAATAGGTTTGTAGCAACTCGAAGTTCCAATCGGGACCATCATCTAATGGTGTTCTTTTCTTTGCATTCTCCATAGCGCCCCCTATACAGCTTGCTTCTTGAACAGCTCTCTAAATACAGGATAAATATCTTCCGCCTGCTTTATGTGCTGCACAGCAATATTGTCGTGTGATTTTTGTAGTGTTTCGTACTCTCTCCACAGCGTTTGGTGCGCTCTGTTAGTGATTTCTATATAACTAAAATATCTCACCACCGGCAGTAATTGCTTTTCAAGTATTTGATGGCATGAAGGGGAGTCATCAGCCCAATTGTCGCCATCAGAAGCTTGAGCTGCATATATATTCCACTCATTTTCTGGATAGCGCTTTTGTTGGATCTCATGCATCAATTTCAATGCACTTGATACAATCGTCCCACCTGTTTCTTGAGAATAGAAAAACTCATGTTCGTCTACTTCTTTAGCCTGCGTGTGATGGCGGATGTATACGACTTCTAAGTTCTTATAGGTTCTTGTTAAAAATAGGTAAAGCAGAATATAAAAACGCTTTGCCATATCTTTAGTTGCTTGGTCCATAGAACCTGAAACATCCATTAGACAAAACATCACCGCCTGGCTAGAGGGCACTTCTCTTTTTGCATAGTTGTTGTAGCGTAAATCAAAGGTATCGATAAAAGGTACTTTTTTGATCCTGCGCTGTAGATCTTCTATCTCTGCTTTAAGGGCGAGGATCCTGTCAGCGTTTGACCCTGCTTTATTTTCGAGTTCCTCTAGCTCTTGCTGTAGTTCGAGTAGGGTTCGTTTTTTAGTCGACGTCATCGCCATACGGCGTGCAATTGATGAGCGCAGTGAGCGAACGATATTGATATTTGCTGGCACACCATCATTAGTAAACCCAGCTCGATATACTTGATATTCAACAAGCTTATTAAGGCGGTTATTCTGGAGATTCGGCAGCTCTAAATCTTCGAATAATAGTTCCAAATATTCATCTTTAGAGATCTGGAATACAAAGTCGTCGTTTCCTTCACCTGAATCTGATGCTTCACCTTGACCAGCGCCTTGGCCGTTGCCTGATGGCGGTCTTTCTATTTGATCGCCACGGCTAAACTGGTCATTACCTGGATGGACCCGCTCCCGGATACCACCACTACCTTGATGGAAAGTTGGCTCACTGATATCCCGAGTGGGAATGCTTATCTTTTCTCCTTTGTCTACGTCGGTAACACTTCTATGGGTCACCGCATCACTGACGGCCTTCTTAATTTGTTTCTTATAACGATTAATAAAGCGTTGTCGATTAACCGTGCTTTTTCCCTTTGCATTGAGTCTTCTATCAATGAAATTTGCCATGCGCACCTCCTAGCCTGATTAAAGGGGGAGAGTTCCCCCTAGCTGGCTTTCTAAGAAGACTTCCTCACTCTCAGATACCACTCTGAAAGTAGTCTTACTTGCTTTTGGGTATAGCCTTTTTCCATCATTCTGTTGACGAAGTCATCGTGCTTACGTTGATCATCGGTTGATGTTTTACCATTAAAAGAGATCACGGGAAGCAGATCTTCGGTATTGGAGAACATCTTTTTCTCAATGACGGTTCTTAGCTTCTCGTAGCTAGTCCAAAGTGGGTTTGTACCTTCGTTATTTGCCCTTGCTCGTAGCACAAAATTGACTATCTCATTTCGAAAATCTTTAGGGTTACTAATACCTGCTGGCTTTTCAATTTTTTCTAGTTCAGCATTAAGTGCAGCCCTATCAAATAATTGGCCTGTTTCAGGATCTCTATATTCTTGATCTTGGATCCAAAAATCGGCATAGGTGACATAGCGATCAAAAATGTTTTGCCCGTATTCTGAATAAGATTCAAGATAAGCCGTTTGGATCTCTTTCCCAATAAACTCTACGTACTTGGGGATAAGGTAACCCTTCAGAAACTCTAAATAACGTTCTGCAACTTCAGTTGGAAACTGCTCCTGCTCTATCTGACGCTCTAGTACATAGAAAAGATGCACCGGGTTTGCAGCAATTTCAGTATGGTCAAAATTGAATACTTTGGATAAAATCTTAAACGCGAAGCGGGTGGATAAACCTAGCATCCCTTCATCGACACCAGCATAGTCTCGGTACTCTTGGTATGACTTTGCCTTTGGATCTGTATCTTTGAGGCTTTCGCCGTCATAAACTCGCATTTTTGAATAGATTGATGAATTTTCGGGCGCAACGACTCGTGACAGTACACTGAATTGGGCTAGGGTTTCTAGGGTACCAGGTGCACAGGGAGTATTGGCTAATTCTGAGTTTGTCAGCAGTTTTTCGTAGATCCTTACCTCTTCTGAAAGTCGCAAACAGTAAGGGACTTTTACAATATATACTCGGTCTAAAAACGCCTCGTTAGTTTTGTTGTTTCTAAAGGTTGTCCATTCCGATTCATTGGAGTGGGCGAGAATAATACCGCCAAAGGGTAGGGCTGAAAGCCCCTCAGTACCGTTAAAGTTACCTTCTTGGGTAGCAGTAAGCAGCGGATGTAAGACTTTTATTGGCGCCTTAAACATCTCGACAAACTCCATCATGCCTTGGTTCGCGCGGCATAATGCTCCTGAATAGGAGTAGGCGTCAGCATCATTCTGTGCAAAATGCTCTAATTGTCTGATATCGACTTTACCAACCAAAGATGAAATATCTTGGTTGTTTTCATCACCCGGTTCAGTTTTCGCAATCGCTAATTGATCGAGAATAGAAGGGTATACTTTAACAACTTTAAACTTTGAAATGTCTCCGCCGTATTCATGTAATCGTTTTACAGCCCATGGCGACATAATGCTTTTTAAATAGCGTTTAGGGATCCCATATTCCTGTTTTAAAATATCGCCATCTTCTTCAAGATTAAATAGGCAGAATGGGTGGTCGTTGACTGGGCTGCGCACACCATCGGCAGTAAGTACATAAATCGGTACGTTTTGCATTAATGCTTTAAGTTTCTCTGCTAAAGAGGATTTACCGCCGCCAACAGGGCCTAACAGATAGAGAATTTGTTTAGACTCTTCAAGTCCTTGAGCTGAATGCTTTAAATATGCAACAATTTGTTCAATTGCTTCTTCCATGCCGTAAAAATCTTTAAAGGCTGGATAGCGAGATATTAAGCGATTGGAAAAGAGCCTGCTTAGGACAGGGTCTTTAGACGTATCAATTAGCTCCGGTTCCCCAATAGCAATCAATAAGCGCTCTGCTGCAGATGCAAAAGCACTGCGATCCTCCTTACATATACTGAGAAACTCTTCTAGAGAATACTCTTCATCTAGTTTTTTTTCATAGCGTTGTTGGTAATGCTCAAAAATACCCATAACCCACCCCCTAAACAACTTAAAAGAATTAGAGGCTATTAATATAGGCCTCCCACTATTAAGGTTAGTCGGTATTTTGCAGAGGTGAGAGAAAAAACCAAATAAAAACAATAGGAAATAGTTGCAAATGCAATAATTGCAGATGTGGCGGTGGGTTTAATTCACTCTTTGGCTGTGAAACTGTTGCCAGAACTTGGGAGACTAAATTGATGAAAGAGTGGTAAATCTTAGACGTAAATTAAGAAAGTCTGCAAGCCTAGGAGACAATATTCATTTAGCAATACATGTTAGGGGCTGTTGATCTTTCGAGCTTAGGTTTTATTCGGTTCTTTCCCGTAAGGAATAATGCTTCTAGTACAAGGCTTGAGCGATAAAGCTTAGCTGGCTAAGTGAAAAGCTCATAACACATTCTAGTCATAAAAGAATAGAAGCATTGAATCGAACCCAA
>NZ_JBFRIY010000009.1:0-83161 GCF_041468565.1 Shewanella sp. 10N.286.54.B9 | reverse complement strand
TTGTAGACTATTTGTGGATAATAACTAAACGGCATAGCCTCCGCCTTGTCAAAATAGCCAATAAACTGCGGCAAAAACAACCGTGAAAGATCAACTGCCGCTAGTAAATTGTAGATAACCCGAGTGTTATACTCGGATTATCAAACTCAAATTTTCTAATTACCGTGAGATCGGATATTCGAAAGGTATTACTTTTTTGATAGTAAAGCAGGGATAAAAAAGATTAATAGCGCTAATAAATAAACAGTAAATGCCACTATCATCCACTGCCCCATCGTCACTCCCATCATCTGCCATGGTATATCGGTACACATACCGGTCGGCATGAATATTGATGGGATCCACTCATGTAGAGGCATCCAACTTGGAAACTCAGGCAAGAAAGAGCACGTCGCGAACGGGGAAGGGTTGGTTTGCATATCAACTAATTCTAGCGCTAGCTTTAGCCCATAGGCTGCACTTGTGCCCCAGAGCCCCATTGCAATAATGCGAGCAATACGCGATTGGTAGCCAATAGTACCCAGTACCCCAGCAAACAAAATACCAAATATTGCCAACCTTTGATAGATACACATCACACAAGGATCTAGCTTCATAATATATTGAAAAAACAGTGCGGCCAATTCTAAAGCGAGCGCCGTGGCTGTTAGTACCAGCCATGCCGTACGGGATTGGGCAAAATTGATTAATGCATTCAACGATTAGCTCTCCATTGCAAATAAAAAACGCCCTAAATAGGGCGTTTTATATGACTAACCAAATTAAGATTAGTTCAGTCAAACACTAACACAATTAGTGTCCGGATACCGCACTATGTCCAACTTCTTGTGCTGTATGGTGCAGCAACATTCCTGAATCGTAGAAATATTGCGTCATTTGTTCTAAACCGCCGAACTGAATAGCTAAAATGCCCACAACTGATAAAACGATTGTGTAAGGTAGTGCCATCCAAACCATACGTCCGTATGAAAGACGGATTAACGGGGCAATTGCCGATGTCAGTAGGAATAGGAACGCAGCTTGGCCGTTTGGTGTCGCTACTGAAGGCAGGTTAGTACCTGTGTTAATCGCAACGGCAAGTAGGTCAAACTGATCTCGGGTGATCTGACCATCAAGCAAGGCTGCTTTAACCTCATTAATGTAGACCGTTCCTACAAATACGTTGTCACTGACCATTGACAGTAAACCGTTGGCAATATAGAAAATAACTAATTGGGTGTTACCTTCATAGCTAAGTGCCCATTGAATCACTGGTGCAAACAGTTGCTGGTCGATAATTACGCCAACAATAGCAAAGAACACAGCAAGTAATGCTGTGAAAGGAAGTGCTTCTTCAAAGGCTTTACCAAGTGCATGTTCGTTAGTTACGCCGTTGAATGCTGTCGTTAAAATGATAACAGACAAACCAATCAAACCTACTGAAGCAAGATGGAATGCAAGGCCGATAATAAGCCAAATCCCCACGAATGCTTGAACGACTAATTTTATCTTGTCATGTTTAGTACGGTGAGCATCTTCATGAGCAGAGTAATCGGACAAAATTTTGTGCACAGCATCTGGCAATTGCTTACCGTAATCAAAAACTTTGAATTTCTCTACCAAGTAACAGGTGAATACACCAGCGACGAATACAGGTACGGTTACAGGAGACATACGCAGTGCAAATTCTGCAAACTGCCAGTTTGCTTGAGCTGCAATAATTAAGTTTTGCGGTTCGCCGACCATAGTACAAACACCACCGAGTGCAGTACCAACACCGGCATGCATCAGAAGATTTCGTAAAAAGCCTCGGAATGCTTCAAGTTCGTCTTCACATAACTGGCTTTGGCCATCGCTAGTATGATCATGGCTATCGTTAAAGTTCTTACCCGATGCAACTTTGTGGTAAATAGAATAGAAACCAACCGCTACAGCGATAATTACAGCGATTACGGTTAGTGCGTCGAGAAATGCAGACAAAAATGCAGATGCAACACAGAACATTATTGATACGGCAATTTTGGAGCGAACCTTAGTGATCATTTTCGTGAAGACAAACAGTAAAAGCTGCTTCATGAAATAGATGCCAGCAACCATAAAGATTAGCAGCAATAAGACCTCTAGGTTTGCTTCAATCTCATGCAGAACTTGGCTAGGCGAAGTCATGCCTATTATTACCGCTTCGATTGCAAGTAACCCCCCGGGTTGCAATGGGTAGCATTTAAGCGCCATAGCAAGGGTAAAGATAAACTCTAAAACCAACAACCAACCCGCAACAAACGGATTAAGATAGAAAACGACCGGGTTGATCACTAGAAACGATAATATTGCGAATTTGAACCACTTTGGCGAATTGCCTAAGAAGTTATCAAGAAACGCCTGACTTATTGTCACAGGCATGGAATCCTCACTCTTGTATTTGTAATGTTCGATTGTAACAAGAAATTAACTAGATTTGTTGTTACTAATAAAATTGCCGACGCTAAAGGTAATTCCTTTTGACTAACTTAAACAGCTTTGATTACCCAAACGTGTATCTAAATCAAAAAAAATCATTTAAAACTCTTTGTTAGCATGTTTTTTGAGCATAATTTGTATTTTCTCGTAACAGTGCTTATCTAATGAAGCGGTTTAGGTTTCCATTTTGGGTAGCTCTGGTATGATCAGTATTAGAACAACACTAATAATTGGATAGAGTAGGCTGATGATCATCAATGCCAAAGGCCCTGCAAGTTTTGCAGAGAAATATATTGTACGATCCATTTGGGAGAACAAATTTGCCCCCGGTTCTATTTTGCCAGCTGAACGAGAGTTGTCTGAATTAATAGGTGTGACCCGCACGACATTACGTGAAGTGTTGCAACGCCTTGCGCGAGATGGATGGTTAACTATCCAACATGGCAAACCCACTCGAGTGAATAATTTCTGGGAGACTTCAGGGCTCAACATTCTAGAGACAATTGCTGAACTCGATCCCGATGGTTTTCCAGAGCTAGTCGATCAACTGCTATCGGCTCGTAGTAGTGTTAGTGCAATCTATTTTAGAGGCGCTATTCGAAATAACCCCGATAAAGCGGTTGAAGCATTATCAAAACTTGATGAGTTGGAAGATACTGCGCAAGCTTATGCAGATTTCGACTATGAGTTGCAGCACACTTTAGCATTTTCTTCAGGTAATCCTCTTTATGTTCTTATTCTTAACGGTTTCAAAGGATTATATAGTAGAGTTGGACGCTATTATTTCTCTAGCGCCGATGCACGAGCACTAGCGTTAGATTTTTATAAACAGCTGCAGCAGCTCGCAGTCGATAAGAATTATGCGGATGTTGCTGCGCTTATGCGAACATACGGTATTAATAGTGGCATGATGTGGCAGAGCTTACGCGACCAAATGCCAGTTGAGTTGGGCCATTCAAATACCTAGAGCATCAAATTGAGTTTAGTCAGTTAAAAAAAGAGCCATCTATTTAGATGGCTTTTTTAATGCTCTAGATTATAGGTCAAAGCTGTAGTAAATATCTAAAGATTGCTCAATGGTACCCGACACCGTCTCTAGATAAAGCTGCGATAACAAATAATATCGCACAGTCATTTCATATCCTGGGTTAAATACCCCAATACCGTATTTTACCATTAGGTCTTCGCCAATAAATCCGCTAATAGCGAATCGACCATCGTCGTTTGCATCGAGTTGGACATTTGAAAAACCTATTTTTTCGATGATGCCTGTCGCTGTATTACCGATATTACCTATGGCTCCGCCGCCAATTTGGTTACTGAGTGTTAATGCTGCTCCCATCATTAAGCCGCTGTTTTGGTCAACGTCATTGCTATTTAACCCTGTTCCCCTAACAATATAATTTAAAATTTCTGCCTGCTCTTTTGCTGGGTTTGAATAAAGGTTAACGATTGGTTTCATCGGTGTTCCAGTTATGCGAACACCTGCTGTCACGTCTTCCTCTTTAATTTCGCGAGCCGCTTCTATATTCAAATTTGGCACATCAATGGGGCCAATAAACTGCATTTCACCGGCTTTAATTTTTAAAGTCTGCCCCATGAACTTATAAGAGCCATCAATAACTTTTATTTCACCAAAGAGCAGCGGTGGCCGAAATGGGCTCTGCTTTAATTCTAACTTGCCTAATAATTTGCCGTCGAGTCCCATTCCATCAACTTTTAAATCGTCGCCAATGTTTAAATTCACTTCAGCTGAAACTGCTAACGGTGTGGCTTTCGAAGTTTGGGTTGCAAGGCTGTCTTTAAACACCACGTCTTTAGATACAGCAACACCGCCTTCTGGCAACTGAACAATTGTGATCTGGCCACTGGGCACATTAATATCACCTTTTACATCAACGGAATGGTCGGTAAAACTAATATTGAGATCTGTTCCAACACTTAGAATTGCAAGCGGCGGCTGAATGACTGCCAGATCCTTGCCTTTTATATCGAAGTTACCTTGTAACTGTTTATTTAACCAATCCAGTTGACCGTCGATATAAGCAAGCCCTTTGCCCATTTTTAGCTCACCATCTATTTGTGCTTGTTTACCGGCGAAGGTTAGATTCAAGTCTACATCTTCAATAAGTGTTGGGTTTGCGGTAGCTAAAATAGATCCGTTTCTCAGCGTTATATCGCCTGAGGCTTGTGGGTCTGCTAGCGTTCCGCTCAAATTAAGATTACTCGATACTATACCTTCTAATGTTTCTAGCTCAGGTAATAGCTGAGCGAGTGCTTGTAAGTCTATTTGATGTAAGGCAAGTTTGCCGTCAATGCTTCTATCTGGGGTGACACTAACAGTGAGGTTCGCGTCTAAACTGGCTATCTTATAAGACTCTAGTGCGATTGTTGTTTTAAGAAACTGTTCGTTCAATAGGCTTTGTATGTTGAAAGATTTGTATCCGACACTGATCTCATTACTATTGGCCGTTTTAAAGTTGAAAGCGCCAGGTTTGAGATCAAGCTCTAATTGACCTGTAGGCTTAGCTTCTTCGAACCATGTGAATTCTGACGCTAGAGTGGCAGGCGCTTGCCAGCGAATACTCTCTGGTAGCCATGGTGAAATTAAAACCCCAAGATCACCTGTGTATTGCATTTTTGCTTGACCACTCAGACCGACATTTATTGGCTCGACTGCACATAACTTGCCGCTGTCATGGGACAGACAAAATGGCGTAATTTGACCTTTATTTTTTGAAATATCGTACTGTGCTCTGATTGCTTTCTCGAGAGTAACCTCACCAAGCTTTGAATGCAGGCTTAGCTGATCTATTTGCCCACTTACAGAGTTTTTATTGTCATCAAATTGGCTATTGATGCTCGTCGTTAACCCGAGTTCCCCGAGAGTTTCTACACTCAGGGATTGCTGATTTAAGTCGCCGTTACTTTGTATTTTGATACTGTCTAGAAATATCGAATCGTAATTAAACTTTTCCGAGGTTAGCTGTGCTGAGTACGATTGATTATCGAGCGGTCTATATCGAGCTGTTAAATTTAGTTTCTCTAGCGATAATTGATTGAACTTAAGATTGTTGGCCAGAAGAGATACACCGATATTGGGTTGTTCTGACTCGCCAGTGACAGTAATGTCGCTTTCAATTGTTCCTTGAGCATCTTGGTGCCATAGGCTTAAATCTGGTACGGTTAAGTCACCTGTTAATGCCCAGCGCTTATCTACTTCACCCTCAATGTATAAAGCACTTTTCAACGCATGAATATTGAGTCCGGTCGAACTTAAATACCAATTGTGGTTAAGTGTTAAATTACCATCGATTGTCAGTGGGTAGGTTTCTATATCTCCATCAAGTTTTGCATCTGCTATGCCTACCGACCATTGGGAATTTGCTAATGAAAATTTACCGTTACTGCTAAACTGGCCATTAATACTGCTTTTAGGTAAGGACTGTTCCAAATCGAGTTGTAGTTGGCTAATATCGAGTTTTTCAGTGACAACAGCAGTATCCCACTTAACCGTATCGCCGTAAGTGAGTTTCCCATCAATTGAAACATTACCCATCTCGCTCTCAATCTTTAGTTCACTGAAATCAAGTGTTGAATCTTGGTGTGCAAATAGAGTGTTAACCTTGATTATCGGCTGGTATTTGGAGTTGAAATTTGTTTGCAGATCGACGTGTTGCTGCTTAAGATCACCTTGAGTTTTCAGTTTGATGTTGGTTGCAATATACTCAGGCTTTGCCATTGGCCATTGCAGTTTATTTGACTGCAGTGCTATCGAATAAGGGATTTTAGGGTTAGCTAGAGCAATACTCGAAGATAACTCAAATTCAAACTGTCCATGACCTACAATCTCACTGTGAATTTCTCTAAAGCCTTGCTTCACTGATACATTGAGTTGCTGGCCTTTTAGGCCTGGAACTTCATCAACGTGATCAAGATTAATATCCAATTCAAAATCCATTGGATAGTCATCTGCAAGAGACATATGTCCATCTAACTCGACCGAGCCATAGCTGTGAGATACTGACAACTCATCTATATTAATCAGAAAAGTTTGATAGCTTCCACTAAGGGCGATAGTGTTAAAATGATCTTTTCTTGCACCAAGTATTAAATTGCCTTTGTTGATCTCTAGCGATTCAACATAGACAGGGATTGGCATAAACACTTCAGGTAAATGAGCCATGGCCCACTTATTAGCATCATCAGTTATTGCATTGGCGCCACTTGCTTGATTTATGGCTTCACTTGTCGAGGTAGGCATAGCAGGCTTTTCTTCAGTCACCATAGTCGCGTCTGCATTATTCTCTTCGCTGCTACCGAGTGGAATAGATACTAATAAATCTTTCGCATAAATCGATTGAGCTCTAATACCAGTACTTTGCCATTCAGCACTTAAATTAAGTTGCGCTGCGTTAAAGTCCATATCATTGACGCGCACAGTCACATGGCTCAATGCACCTATAGCAAGCTTAATACCAAATGGTAAGACAATTTCTTGATTCTCTTCAATCTCATTGACGATAGTATCGATAGGTTGACTGATATCTGTGATTAAATTGTCTTTATTGTTATTGTTATTGTTATTGTCGGTTGCAATTGCTGCATCATTTGTAGCCACTTCAATAGCGGTTGGCTCACCAAGCAAGTCAGTATCTATTTCAACATTAACTTTAGTTGCACTTAACTCATTTACGCATAACTGCTTTTGGATTAAGCACATAGGGTTCCAATCTAAGACTAACCCAGTGGTTTCAACTTTAATTCCTGGCATTTGCCAGTTACCGACGTCTAATTGTAGGCGGTTATTTATTTTTCCAGATACATAACTGATGTCGAGATCAGGCACAAAAAGATCAGCTATTTTTACTGCGAAATGAGAACCAAAGTTAGTCCCTATAATAATGGCTAAGCTGATTAACAAGCCTAGAGGAATATAAAAAAGCGTTCGGAAAAGGCGCTTAAACCAACGCCAAATGATTACTCTTGCTTGGTGAGCTTTGGAACGAGATTGCGGAGCTTTATCTGTCTCCGGTGTTTTTTGCGTCACAGTTCAGCCCCCATCGTGATATGGATACGCCAAGGTCTACTAATGGTATCGGTTTCCTTTAAGCCTACACCCACATCAAATTTCACTGGGCCTATCGGCGATATCCAATGGATGCCGGCACCGACAGAGGTAATGGCTTCTATCTGATTAACATCAAAGGCGTTACCCGCATCAATAAAGGTGGCTACACGCCAAGTGGGGGTGACGTAATACTGGTACTCAATGCTACCTACCATCAAATAACGTCCACCAACAACTTCTCTCACTATTTCACCTTCATCATTTATAGAATCTATAGATGGACCGAGTTCGTTATAACTGTAGCCACGAATACTTTGGTCACCACCTGCAAAATAGCGTAATGAGGGCGGGATCTGCGCTAAATTGCTTTCATTGGTAATATTGGCGGCGAGATCCAAACGCGACACAATACGGTGGTTTTCGAAAAACCGCTGGATCCACTTAAATTTTGCCTGCAGCCGAGCTAATCGTACTTCTGAGCCTAAACTTGGGTCCGCATATTCCAAGCTGTAATATTGCAAGAAGCCTGATTTGGGATCGAGAGAGTTATCACCGCGAGACGTTTTAGACACATTAGCCCCGAAAAGTACAAAGAAGGGATCGTAATCAACACCAGATTGAGTGTAACTTTCTCGCATCACTTCGGTAGAGTAGTTGAGGATCCATTGATGACCAAGACGTTGCTGGCGGATCACTGCAAAAAGTAATTTAGATGATTCTAACTGGCCAGTGTTCTTAAATTGTCTGTCGTCTTCATTGTAAACTTGAGTGACACCATACTTGTCTCGTAACATGCCAACCCGCAATTTAAGCTGATCATCTAGAGGGTGCGTTAACGGAATGGTATAAGTGGTTAAAAATTTTGGTCTATCAGGCGCCCATTCCGCCGAGGTTTCTTGCGAGTGCCCATAACTGTTTATTTGTGGTGTACGCCAAGTAACACGAACGCGGGGTTCGATGCTGTTATCTACCGTATTACCGACATCCACACCTAAGCCAAGCTCAATCGAGTGATCGGGTTTCGGGCTCAGATCGACCCTTACAGGGACAAGTAACCCCTCAACTTGCTCAACTAAAGGTAACACTTTGATATTTGAAAAGTAGCCTGTATCGAGTAGTTGTCTATTTAATTGCCCCAAATTGCCAGTACTGTAGGGAGCATCTAGCTCGAATGGGATAAGCTGCTCTAAAATCTCGGGCTGCAATGTGTGCCCAGTAAAAGTGACTTCACCTATATGGTAGCGTTTACCAGAGTCATAATGCAGTGCTATTTTTGCGCTATTATAATCCCTATCAACCTCTATCTCGGCCTTATCAAATTTGCCATCAAAATAGCCTCGGGCTAATGACAATGTTAATAGTTGAGCTTTTAAATCTTCATATACGCCATGATTTAATCTATCTCCTGGCCGAATAGCCAATTGGGAAAGCCATTGCTCGAACACTCTGTCTTCACGCATCTCACCACTGACTTGTATATCAACCCAGCGCACTGTTGTTGGTTCTCCAGGTGTGATGGTATAGCTAAGCTGCCAAGGGCCTTTATCGTTGCGGTTAAACTCTTGCTCTATCTTGCTATTGTAATACCCCATAGAGTGCAAAGCGGCATTGATATTATCTTCAGCATTAAAAATAAAAGCACGGCGTTGTACATCTGACTTAGGTAATGTCCCCAGATGCGCTTTTACATTGCGTTCAAGGCTGCCTGTTACGCCTTCGACCTTCAGCGTTAACAGGTCATTTGCGAAGACAGCAAAAGGACTCAGTAGAAAACCGAACAATAATGTCAGTATGCTGGTTGTTCGAATCAAACTTATCAAAAATATCAGACTCTTATTATTAACTTTAGTTTTATGAAGCTATTGTCACTAGAATCGCCAAATCAAGCAAGTTGCTGATTGTAATTATGGTCGAAAATAGTTACAAAGAGAGCAAATAAATGCAAAAGGATACCGTTTGTGAATTATTCTCCAATCGTAGTGAGTTGTTTATTGGCATTAACCATTGTAACGCCCGTGGCTTTTGCAACCGAAAAGCCATTTTCTATCGCAATTCATGGCGGTGCAGGTACCATTTCCAAAGCAAAATTGACCGATGAGCAGCAAAAGGCCTATCGCAGTAAGCTGCAAGAAGCCATTGATGCTGGTTATAAAGTGCTTAATGAGGGCGGTGACAGCTTAGAAGCTGTCAAGGTGTCTATTAATATACTTGAAGATAGCCCCTTGTTTAATGCTGGCTTAGGTGCTGTTTACACCTATGATGGTGCTCATGAGATGGACGCTTCGATTATGGATGGTAAAACCATGAACGCTGGTGCTGTAGCTGGGGTTAGGCATATTAAAAATCCAATCAATTTAGCGCAAACCGTAATGGATAAGTCTCCACATGTAATGCTTTCAGGCCAAGGTGCTGAAGAGTTTGCCCTAACACAAGGGTATAATTTGGTACCCGTTAGCCATTTCGATACAGAAAGCCGTTATAAACAGCTGCAAAGCGCTAAAGATAAAATTAACAAGGCTGAATCAAATAAAAACTATCAGGCAAGCACTGGGCATAACTATAAGCAAAGTGCTTTGGATTATATGGAGTTCGATTACAAATTTGGCACTGTCGGCGCCGTCGCGCTCGATCAAAACGGTAACCTCGCGGCTGGTACTTCAACCGGTGGCATGACAGCTAAGCGCTTTGGTCGTATTGGTGATTCACCAGTCATTGGCGCAGGTACTTACGCCGAAAATGGGGTTTGTGCAGTATCAGCGACGGGCCACGGAGAGTATTTTATCCGCTACCATGTGGCAGGGGATATTTGTGCCAAAGTGAAATATCAAAAGAAATCAATCATTCAAGCGGCAGATGAAGTGATTAATCAGCGCCTCATTACAGCTGGTGGCACAGGCGGGGTGATTGCCATTGATCAGCGTGGCAATATTGCCACACCGTTTAATACTGAAGGCATGTATCGTGCTACTCGTAAGAATGGTGAGGAAGCGCAAGTGATGATTTGGTCTGATCTATAGTCTTGTTGATGTGCACTAAGCTGAATCAGCGAGCTTTGGTGCACATTTTCAATTACACTTATAAACATATTCATTGTTATAACTAGCCGTTTTATGTCTCCTAAGCCCGATCGCGTTACCGCGATGAAAAATATTATTAAGCAAGTTAAACAGGAGCTACCCCTTAAAGACCCGCAACACTTTGTATGTGGACCTGAGGGAGCCTGTATTGGCTGCCCTAAAAAACTATTAGAGATTGTAGACAGTGAATTGAGTTATTGGGAGAGTGCAATAGATAATGGTGATATCCCTCAATTAGGTGATATTAGTCGTTTTGCAAAACTGTGCACAAATGTCAGACGTGGACTGGTACGAAACAACGTTTTGGATAAATATCAGAGCACTAAACAGTAGTGTTTAGGCATTGAGTCACAGCAAGCATTAAATCGCAGTAGAATAATTGTCGAACAATAACACTTCTGAATCATAGGCAATCGATGCATATTTATCGAGTAATGATATGTTTAATCGTGATATTGGGCTATTTGAGCAACACAGCCTTAGGGGCTAACCAATCGATTAGCTCTCTCGATAACATGGTGAGCCGAGCGGCTCGACAGAATATCGCAACCGCCATTGTGTTAACCGATGCTAATTTAATCACATTAGGAGTGGTCAATTTTGATCCTAGCTCGGTTATCGATTTTGGCGATTTAGATGCAGGATCTCAAAGCTCGCTGGAACGTCGTCGAGAACTAAAAACCTATTCTTTACCGTGGAGCTCTGACTGGGTTGATTTGACTGCTCATTGGCAAACTGCCACTTATCTTAAATTATCTTATGTTGGTTCGAGTCAAACTGTCGATTTCGCTCAACCCGCTGAGCAATTGGACTCTTTTTCTGAGAACAGCTACCTGTTTCAGGCTGAGCAACGTTGGCAACACCCGCTAAGCGAGCACTGGCAAGTTCAGCTTGGGGTTGGTGCCCAAGCCATTTGGTACGAAAATGATTTTAAATATCGAAGTGTGCTGCAGCAATTGGCACCTGTATTTGATGATGGCTTACTAAATACCTCTTATGGTGCGTTAATGATTGATCCATCAATCGAGTTTAGATACGACAGTCACTTTTATGGTCATCGGTGGCAGTTCATCAGTAGTTATCGATATGCTATAGGGCACACTCTATTAACTGACTCTGAACCGCAAAATGTCACAGCAAAAGTCGGTCGTTTCAATAACACTTTACTCTTCCATTATCAGCTTCCACAACTGGGTATGAATGATAATGAATTGCGCTTCATGTTTAAGAGAATCGATTTGTCTGGAGATGCAGTAGAACCCTTAGCGGCCGACCACTATTACGAAGTTGGCGCAGGTTGGGTGATTGACACTCCTTGGTTAAATTCATGGGTGGATAACTTAGGTATTGGCGTTACGGTTAATGTCGGTAGTGTACTTAGTGGCGGCAGCATTCTATTGTTATTTAATGAGGATATTTAATCCTTGTAGGACTAGAATCCATTTTTTAAAGTTCAACTACCATCGCTAAGACCAACATTTAGAATCCTATTAATTTTTCAGATTCGAGTCACTCGTTTAAGGCTATCGTTTTTATCCACTCCCCAACAGCCAAATATTAGCTAAACTAAAATTGAGGCAATTAATTAGGGGAATGTAATGGATTCAATACATGTAAAAGAGCATATGGATCGTCAACCAGTGTTGCTAACGCCTTCAATGTCTTTAGCTACTGCTGTTGAGAATCTACTCAATAACAAGAAATTAGGCGCACCAGTGGTGGATAAAGAAGGCAAGCTAGTAGGATTTTTATCGCAACAAGACTGTTTAGCTGTGATGCTCAAAAGCAGTTATCACTGTGACTTAACTGCAATTGTTAAAGATTGTATGCGTACAGAAGTGTTATCAGTTGAGCCTGATAGTAGCGTGTTGGCACTTGCCGAGCAGATGTTAGGTCCTAAACCTAAAGTTTACCCTGTGGTTGATAACGGTAAAGTCGTGGGAACAATCAATCGTACCAATGTGCTCGCCGCCATTAACACCTATATGCAGCAATGTTATTTAACCCCAGCATGATGGCATAACGTTTATTTAAGGTACTAATTTTCACCCAAACGGCCAAAGAAACTTTGGCCAGCTATACCACTGAGCCGCGTTACTTGTTAGGATCGGCCTCTTTGTTTTGGCTATGGAATTTGCTTTTGAGTTCGCAACAACACCACCTATCTAACGCATTTTTGAAACATTGCTATGAAGCCGACGCGGCTAAAATTAGGCGCCGTCTTTTTAGGTTGCGAAAAGAACCAGAGTCAGACAAAAAAACGGCAAATTTAGACTCGCTCGAGCAGCTCGCATTAGCTTCACGAAAGAAAGTGGAGTTGCGACTTGCTAATCGTCCTCAGATCTCCTTTCCCGAAGCTTTGCCTATCTCGCAAAAAAGAGATGAGATCGCCACTGCAATAGCAGGTAACCAGGTGGTTATTATTGCAGGTGAAACGGGATCAGGGAAAACAACACAGCTTCCTAAAATCTGTTTAGAGTTAGGCTTAGGGACTCGTGGATTAATTGGTCATACACAGCCGCGTCGTCTAGCTGCCCGCAGCGTTGCCTCACGAATCGCTGAAGAGATGAATACACCTTTAGGTGAAGCCGTTGGTTTTAAAGTCCGATTTGCCGACGCGATCAAGCCTGAATCCTATATCAAATTAATGACTGACGGTATTTTGTTAGCTGAATTAACCTCTGACAAATTTTTGAATCAGTACGACACCATTATTATCGATGAAGCGCACGAACGTAGCCTCAACATTGACTTTATTTTGGGTTATCTAAAAAATGTACTGAAAAAGCGTCCAGATCTAAAGGTTATCATTACCTCAGCCACCATTGATGTTGAGCGTTTCTCAAAGCATTTTGGTAATGCGCCAGTTATTGAAGTCTCAGGTCGTACCTATCCGGTTGAAACCCGCTATCGTCCATTGGTTAGAGACAGCGATGAAGATTTGGATCTCATGGAGGGCATTTTTGCTGCCACCGATGAGCTAATAAACGAAGGTTTGGGCGACATTCTTATTTTTATGAATGGCGAGCGCGAAATACGAGATGTTGCCGATCAGCTTAATCGCCGTCAATATCGTGATACTGAGATCTTACCTTTATACGCTCGGTTGTCCTACGGCGAACAATCCAAAGTCTTCAAAAGTCATGTGGGCCGCAGAATAGTGTTAGCAACCAACGTGGCTGAAACTTCGCTAACAGTACCAGGCATTCGTTATGTGATTGACCCTGGCACAGCGCGCATTAGCCGTTACAGCTATCGTACTAAAGTGCAGCGGTTACCGATTGAACCTATTTCACAAGCGAGTGCTAATCAGCGTCAAGGTCGCTGTGGCCGAGTGGCCCCTGGGATCTGTATTAGGCTTTATGACGAAGATGATTTTACGTCAAGACCAGAATTTACCGATCCTGAAATTCTGCGTACCAATTTAGCCTCTGTGATCTTAAAAATGTTGGCGATAGGACTTGGCGACATCGAAGGGTTTCCGTTTATCCAGCCGCCTGACGGACGTTATATCCGTGATGGTTTTATGTTGCTCGAGGAACTGCAAGCAGTAACGCAAAGCAAAGGGCTATTAAAGCTTACGCCATTGGGTAAACAATTGGCACATATACCGGTGGATCCTCGTTTGGCGCGTATGGTTATACAGGCTCATCAAAACGGTTGTTTGCATGAGGCGCTTGTTATTACCTCTGCATTGTCTATTCAAGATCCGCGCGAGCGGCCAATGGATAAGAAACAAGCAGCCGATCAAGCGCATAATCGTTTCAGTGATAAAGATTCAGACTTTGTCTCCTACTTAAATCTATGGGACTTTTTAAAACAGAGTCAGAAAGAGTTATCGAGTAGCCAGTTTAGAAAGCAGTGTAAGGCTGAATTTCTCGCCTACCTAAGAGTACGGGAGTGGCAAGATCTATACGCACAACTTAGACAAGCTACCCATGAACTTAAGTGGAAACTCAATGACACTGCCGCAGAAGTTAACTATGAGCTACTGCATCGCTCGCTATTAACTGGATTGTTGAGTCACATTGGTTTTAAAGACAAAGATAAAGAGTATCTAGGTGCCCGAAATCGGAAGTTCTTCGTATTCCCTGGTTCGCTTCTGGCTAAAAAAGGCCCTAAATGGCTAATGGCAGCAGAGCTCACTGAGACCTCACGACTCTTTGCTCGTTGCTGTGCCAAAATCCAACCAGAATGGATAGAGCCGCTTGCAGCACACCTTGTAAAGAAGAACTACGTTGAACCCCACTTCGAATCGAAACAAGGTTCTGTGGTCGCGCTAGAAAACCAAGTGCTGTATGGCTTACAGATCGTCAATCGACGTAAAGTACAATATGGCCCGATTGAACCTGTAGAAGCGCGTGATATTTTTATTCATTCAGCACTAGCGGAGGGCGAACTTAGAACAAATGAAGCGTTTTTCATCAATAATCAGAAGTTATTACTCGATATTGAATCACTTGAGCATAAGTCTCGTCGTCGAGACATTTTGGTTGATGAGCAAGCACTGTTTAATTTTTACGAACCCAAGATCCCAGCAGATATTTATAATGCGCCGACATTTATAAAATGGTGGAAAAAAGCTAAGCAACAAAACCCTGATCTACTCGACTTTGAACGCGAAGCGTTAATGCAAAGAAGCAGTGATCATGTATCAGCGTTGGACTTTCCTGAAAAATGGCATAAAGGCAATTTGAAACTTAAGATAAGTTATCATTTTGAGCCGTCCGCAATCGATGACGGTGTTTCAGTGCATATCCCCGTGGCATTGATTAACCAAGTTGATGATATTGATTTTGACTGGATAGTCCCAGGGCTGCGAGAAGAGAAATGCATCGCATTGATAAAGTCATTGCCTAAAGCGCTGCGTCGAAATTTTGTCCCTGCACCAGATTATGCCAAGGCTTGTTTACAAGCGATTACACCGTTTGAGTTGCCGCTAATAGAGGCCATGTGTAAACAGCTACTGAGAATGAGCGGCACACGGATCACTGCTGAAGACTTTGACCCATCACAGTTAGCACAGCATTTATTGATTAACTTCAAAATTGAAGGAGACAAAGGAAAACTATTAACCCAAGGACGCATTCTTGAACCATTAAAATCGAGTATGCAAGGCCAGGTTGTACAAGCTATTCGTGAAGTGGCTGACTCGGGCATTGAGCAAAAAGGGATCGAGAAATGGACCTTTGGCGATCTGCCAAAACGATTTGAACAGAAAAAAGGCAACTTTGAAGTTAAAGCTTTTCCTGCGCTGGTAGATGATAAAACCAGTGTTTCGATCAAATTATTTGATGACGAATTTGAAGCACAAAAGCAGCATAGAATCGGTTTACAACGCCTATTATTAATTAATATTCCTTCGCCGGTAAAGCATTTACAGAAATCGCTACCAAACAAAGCAAAACTGGCGATGTACTTTAACCCGTTTGGCCAAGTGCAAGTGCTAATTGACGATATTCTATCTGCAGCAGTACAGCAGCTTATAGATGAAAAAGGAATCGATATTCGTGCCGAGCAGCAATTCGATGAAGCCAGAGAGTGGGTTAGACAGGAACTTAACCCAACGGCAGAAAAGATAGCGCTAAAGGTAGAAGAGGTGTTGACTGTTTATAACCGCATCAAAAAACGCCTCAAAGGTAAAATCAGCCTAGATATCGCGTTTGCGATGAGTGATATTCAAAGCCAACTGGAGCAACTAGTGTTCAAAGGCTTTGTGGAGCAGTGTGGTTGGCAACGTTTAAGTGACATTATTCGTTATCTTAAAGGCATAGAGAACCGGCTTGAAAAATTACCCGTTGATCCCAATCGTGATCGTCTACATATGCATAGCATCAACAAAGTACAAGAAGCGTTAAAAGCTCAAATGGCAAAGCTCCCTAAATCTATGCCTATTCCGGACGATTTGTTAGAGGCTCGTTGGATGATAGAGGAGTACAGGGTTTCATGTTTCGCCCAGATATTAGGTACAGCTTATCCGATTTCTGAAAAACGAATCCTAAACCAATTAAACGGATAAAGTGAAAAGTCTGCCGCTTGTGACTAATCAACAAGCGGTGGATTTTACTCTGTAAAAAACCTTTCTAAAAGCATGCAATTTTACCACCTCCTTTAAAACGTTACAGATATGTTAGAAAACATTTGTAAACGCAACAATAAGCAGCCATTATTGAGTATGTGCTGAAGTAATAGCTTGAGTTGTTACGTCATTTTCTAATCGGTTTTATGCCTCACTAACAGTGATCCATTTAAAAATTGCTTTAAAAGAATGATCTGGATCAACTTACGCTATGCTTTACCAAAATGTAGGTATATAACAATTAGATACAGAACTGTTACTCTCTCGCCAAGTTAAGCACATGTTGATGAACACTCTCGAAATCTTAATCTAGCTAGATAAGCACGTTATTAGATGAAACAGGGATAACGTACTCATTTATCTTACGTTAATGGTTGCGATTAAACGTTAAGCGCCGCACGCACTGTTCACTATCATTGGCAAAGCACCAACTAAAAAAGTCATCAGTGATAAATAATGAGCAGCGACAAATTTATTGTGTGGATAGACGAAATAACAATAGCAAGATCCGACTGGAATGGACGAAAAGAAAATCAAGCAGATTAGCAGTTCATACATTTCAGCTTTATTACTCAGATAGATAAGGAACGCACCCATGTCGTTACCTGAGGCTCACATCTCTAGCTTGCTTGTTCAGGTTAGTCCTGAGCACTTAAGCCAAACTCAAAAACTCATTTCAGATTTTAAAGAGGCCGAAATTTACGGTGTCAGTGAAGTAGGAAAAATAGTCGTAGTGCTTGAAACGCAAACTGAAGGCTTTATCAGCGACATTATCGAAAAAATTAATAATATGCCTGGGGTACTCGGTGCAACGATGGTTTATCACCAGATCGACAGCGAGCCAGAAACAACCCCCGACGATTTACCCCCTTATAACAAAGAGTGTGTTAGCGAGGAACAAGTATGAAAATGACTAGACGTGAGTTTATCAAAGCAAATGCGGCAGCGTCAGCAGCAGCGCTTGCGGGTGTGACTCTTCCAGCCACCGCAACAAATTTAATCGCAGCAAGTGACGAATCAAAAATTCATTGGGACAAAGCCCCATGTCGTTTCTGTGGTACCGGTTGTTCAGTACTTGTCGGTACTCAAGAAGGTAAAGTTGTTGCGACTCAGGGCGATCCAGAAGCGCCAGTCAATAAGGGCCTTAACTGTATTAAAGGTTACTTTTTATCAAAAATTATGTACGGCTCAGATCGTTTAACTCAGCCACTACTGCGCCAAACGAATGGCAAGTTTGATAAAGACGGCGATTTCGCACCGGTTAGCTGGGATCAAGCGTTTGATATCATGGCTGAAAAGTGGAAGTCAGCGTTAAAAGCCAAAGGCCCTACTAGCGTGGGAATGTTCGGTTCTGGCCAATGGACTGTAATGGAAGGCTATGCTGCTTCAAAACTAATGAAAGCAGGTTTCCGTTCTAACAACATCGACCCTAATGCACGTCATTGTATGGCATCTGCGGTAGGTGGTTTTATGCGTAGCTTTGGTATTGATGAGCCAATGGGTTGTTACGATGACTTTGAAAACGCTGATGCCTTCGTTTTATGGGGCTCGAATATGGCCGAGATGCACCCCATTTTATGGAGTCGTATCACTGACCGTCGTTTAAGTCACCCTCATGTAAAAGTGAATGTGTTATCAACATACTACCATCGTTCATTTGAACTAGCTGATGAAGGCTATATTTTTGAGCCTCAGACTGATTTGGTAATCGCTAACTTTATAGCGAACTACATCATTGAAAATGATGCAGTTAATTGGGATTTTGTTAACAAGCATACCCATTTTAAACAAGCGACTACTGATATCGGTTACGGTTTACGTGATGATAACCCGTTGCAAAAAGCGGCAGCTAATCCGAATAGTGGCAAAGTTGATGCTATTGATTTTGAACAGTATAAGAAGTCTGTCGCGCCTTACACGGTAGAGAAAGCCGCAGAGATGACAGGGATGACTGAAAAGCAGCTAATAACGCTTGCTAAGCAATTTGCTGATCCGAATATCAAAGTGATGTCACTGTGGACTATGGGGATGAATCAGCATACTCGTGGCGTATGGATGAACTCACTTGTTTATAACATCCATCTACTAGTAGGTAAAATATCAAACCCTGGTAATGGACCGTTCTCATTGACTGGCCAGCCATCAGCGTGTGGCACAGCACGTGAAGTGGGTACATTCTCACACCGTTTACCGGCAGACATGGTCGTTGCAAACCCTAAGCACCGTAAGCACGCTGAACATCTTTGGAAAATTCCAGAAGGGACTATTCCACCAAAGCCAGGCTTTCATGCGGTTCTGCAAGATCGCAAGCTTAATGATGGCGTGCTAAATGCTTATTGGACCATGTGTAATAACAACATGCAGGCAGGTCCTAACATTAACACCGAGCGTTTGCCTGGTTACCGTAATCCAGAAAACTTCATTGTTTGTTCTGACCCTTATCCAACAGCAACAGCGCAAGCAGCAGATTTGATCCTACCGACAGCGATGTGGGTAGAAAAAGAGGGTGCTTACGGCAATGCAGAGCGTCGTACTCAAGTATGGTACCAGCAAGTTTCTGCGCCAGGAGAAGCAAAGTCGGATTTATGGCAGCTACTTGAGTTTGCAAAGCGCTTCAAAATTGAAGAAGTGTGGTCTGAAGACTTGATTGCTCAAATGCCTGAGATCCGTGGTAAAACCATGTATGAAGTGTTATTTGAAAACGGCCAAGTCAACAAGTTCCCATTATCAGAAGCGCAAGCGTTAAATGATGATGCAAAAGACCAAGGCTATTATGTACAAAAAGGTCTGTTTGAAGAGTATGCAAGTTTTGGCCGCGGGCATGGTCATGACTTAGCACCATACGATCGTTACCATCAAGAACGTGGTCTACGTTGGCCTGTTGTTGACGGTAAAGAGACTAAATGGCGCTTTAAAGAAGGCTCTGATCCGTATGTAGGTAAAGGTAAAGGTTATGAGTTCTATGGCAAGCCAGATGGCAAAGCTTGGATTATCTCAGCGCCGTATGAAGCACCACCAGAGTCACCTGATGAAGAATATAACCTTTGGTTATGTACTGGCCGTGTACTAGAGCATTGGCACACCGGCACTATGACTCGTCGTGTTCCTGAGCTTTACAAAGCGGTTCCTGATGCAAGCTGTTACATGCATCCGGACGATGCTAAGGCGCACAATGTACGTCGCGGCGATGAAGTATTGCTTAGCAATAAGCGTGGCGAAGTACGAGTAAGGGTTGAGACTCGAGGTCGTAACCGTCCACCGAAAGGCTTGGTGTTCGTGCCATTCTTTGATGCACGTATTTTGATCAACAAACTTATCTTAGATGCTACTGATCCTCTGTCAAAACAGACAGACTACAAAAAGTGTCCAATCAAAATTACTAAAGTGGCATAAGGCAGGTTTAACATGAAAAAGTTATTTTTATTAACAATCAGTTTTAGCTTAGCCGTCACGAGTGCTTTTGCGATTAGTGAAGAGCGTGGTATTGGTGGTGTTGAATCTTTACGAGGAACGGCGGAGTTGGAAACAACAAGAGCTGCAGATCCGATGAAGAAAGTGCCAAGAGATCAGGTTGATATTGAAAGCAGTTATGTGTTTCAGCCACCGCTGATCCCGCATCATATCAGACACTATGAAGTGTCGCTCAATGCTAATAAATGTCTATCTTGCCATGGCTGGAAAAATGCAAAAGAGATGGGCGCAACAAAGATCAGTGTTACGCACTTTACTAACCGTAATGATGAAGTATTGGCGGATGTATCTCCTAGACGTTATTTTTGCCTGCAGTGTCATGTGACACAAGCAGATGCAAAACCGCTAGTGGGTAACACCTTTGAACGCGTTAAATCACTGCAATAAACAAGGCAGGTAATAATATGAAATGGATTATTAATGCTTTAAAATCCTTGTGGGCAGTATTTAGGCGGCCGAGTAAAGCTGCTGTCGGTATCGTGCTTTTCATGGGCTTTATTGGCGGTCTTTTATTCTGGGGTGCGTTTAACACCGGTATGGAAGCAACAAATACAGAAGAGTTTTGTTCTGGATGTCATGCGCCAATTGTGGCTGAAATTCAAGAGACTATTCACTATGCTAACCGCTCTGGTGTTCGGGCAATCTGTTCAGATTGTCACGTACCACATGCTTGGACGGATAAAATTGTACGTAAAGTACAAGCCTCTAAAGAGCTGTTTGCTTACTTTGTTACGCAGACGATTAACACACCAGAAAAGTTTAAAGAGCGTCGTGCACATTTAGCTGAAAGAGAGTGGGCAAGATTGAAGAAAAACGATTCTTTGGAGTGCCGTAACTGTCACAACTTTGATTTTATGGATTTTTCAGAGCAGAGCCCGCGTAGTGCAAGACAACATTCTACCTCGCTAGCCAATGGTGATAAAACCTGTGTAGATTGTCATAAGGGTATTGCACATAACTTACCTGATATGCATAAAGTTGAAGGTTGGCAATAAGGAGCCATTATGAGTACATTTGAATCAGTTATATGGCATATCCTTGGGTATAGTGCCATGCCAGTTATTATACTTGGGGGCTTTTCTGTTGTGGCGTTAGCGTCTCTTTGGATATTATCCAAAACAGCAGATAAATAACCCACTTTAGCAAGGCCAGCGGTTGTTGCTGATCTTGCTAAGCGAAATAAGCCTGACTTGGTTAAGTCAGGCTTTTTTAATGGACAATTTTGATGATATTGGAACGGTAAAAAGGGCGAGTATGGCGCGAGTGATAACCCTAGCGAACACGCTATAAACCATACTTATTTAGCCATTGTTACAGGTTAGCCTCAATGTTACTTAACAGGTAATCCGTGAAGCTATCGCCGTGATTTTGCAGCATCTTTGGAAACATCGAAATAGGTGTTAAACCAGGGAATGTGTTGATCTCATTTAATAGCACTTCACCTTCATCAGTTAAGAAAAAATCGATTCTTGATAAGTGTCTCAGCTTCATTCCCTTAAATGCATTAATCGCATACTGACGTATTAACTCGCTAACATCTGCAGGAACATCAGCCACTACGTGTGTTTGTGCTTGGCTGTTGGCAGCGTACTTTTCATCGAAGGTGTAGAAGTTATTACTTGAACAGACCACTTCACCAGGAACCGTCGCAACGACCTTGCCATCTATTTCATAAACAGCGACTTCTAACTCTCTGGCGCTAATCGTCTTCTCTACAACCACATAGTCTGAGAAGGTAAACGCCTTCGCTAATACTGACTCAACCTCTTCGATATTGTCGACGCGGTAACATCCTACAGAGGACCCCTGTGATGCCGCTTTAACAAAGATACTGCCCCATAGCTTTAAGGCTTCGCGGGCCTGAGCGACGGCTAATTCAGAATTTTCATTCAAAAATAAGTAAGGCGTATTAGGGATATTCAACGCGCTAAACCACATCTTAGCGGTAATTTTATTAAAGCAGTTGCGGCTAGCCTCTGCTCTACAACCAAAATAGGGGAGGTTGATCAATTCAAAGTAGGATTGAATATCGCCGGTTTCACCAGGAAAACCGTGAATACAAGGTATAGCAAAATCGACTGGCCATGGAGCTCGTTTATCATCTTCAAAGCGGATCTGTCTGCGGCTATTAAGTTCGCAATTTTCGCCTGCAGCAGTTTTATAATGGCCACTGGCATCTAATTCTACACGCAGCACATTAAATTGGGGAAGTGAGGTTAACGAAGTTTCAAAGTAGTTTGCAGATAACAGAGATATTGCATGTTCGTCGCCACCGCCACCGCATAACAATAAGATATTTTTTGTACTCATTTCATCCCCATTAATAACCATTAAATTTGCAAGGCTCAACTATGGCGCAATCACTTGGTAATGCAACTGTTCCAGCCGATTTCGCAACCATTAGCTGCTTTTATCATCTGTTTGCGGACTTGTAAGCTCTGTTCTGTGCCAAAGGCGCTCAGATAAGCCTGAAGAACGCTGAGTAAGCTGGGTACTTGCCTGTTCAAATATTCGCTGACTGCCAAGGCAGGTGAAGTGATGTTTAGCGCGCGTGATCGCGGTATACACCAACTCTTTCGATAGTAGTTGCTGTTGGGCAAGACTTGGTCTAATTGGCATGACTAACGATACGTGACTAAATTCACTACCTTGGCTCTTATGAACTGTCATGGCATAGCAAGTCTCATGACTGGGCAAGCGTGCAGGCAATACTTTTAAAAGACTGCCATCTGCTTGAATAAAGTGTGCCATTAAGCGTTGAGATTCACTCGCCTCATCCGGCAGAATTAGTCCTATATCACCGTTGAAAAGACCTAAATTATAGTCATTGCTTTGTATTATCACTGGGCGTCCGGCATAGAACTCCTGCTCAGGCTGAATCAGTCCAGCAGCTGCAAGACTTTGGCTGACACTTTGGTTAATGCCATCGACGCCATATTCGCCTGCGCGCATCGCACACAGTATGCGGTATTGATTAAAGCTGTCGATAACCTCAGTGGCAGTCTGTTGCATACTATTCATTGCATTAAGATATGGAGCATACTGACTCACAGACTGTTCTAGTAGTGCCTCTAGGCCTTGGTTAGAGTGATTGTTGTTAATAGGAGCGTGCTCTATCCAGAGCAGTTCTTGGTAGCCCGTTTGCCACACTTGAGCAATCCTTTCAAGGTTCGCTTGGTTGACAGCTTCGGCTAATTGACCAATCCCTGCATCACCGATAAAGCGGTGACTGTGCGTTAGCATACACAAGCTATCTCCGATCTGCGGATCATTACTGATAAAGCTGTCTAATGAACAATGGGTAAGCTGGCTCAATAATTTTGCTTGTGGTTTTGAATAGCGCATCTGCCATCCTTTTGCGCCATTATCTAAATTCACTTTTAAGCCACTACAGATGTCGGCAAGCACTGCACCAGCTTCCACAGAGGCAAGTTGGTCTTGATCACCAAGGAGAATAAGGCTGGCCTGAGGGGGCAGGGCTGATAGTATTTTATGCATCATAGGCAGATCCACCATAGACGCTTCATCGATTATTAATAGATCTAGCCGCAATGGATTATCTTTATGGTGCCTAAATTGATGCGAATTAGGAATTACCCCCAGTAATCGATGCAGTGTGGCAGCTTCTTCAGGGATCCGAGCCATGTTGGACTTGAGTTGTGCCTCTGAAATATGTTGTAGCTCGCTGGTGAGTCGTAGCTTAGAGGCTTTGATTGATTCGCTTAATCTTGCTGCGGCTTTGCCTGTTGGTGCGACTAGGCGAATAGTCAGCTCTTGCTGTGAAGTCAGTAGATACAGGAGCTTGGTTACAGTCGTCGTTTTACCGGTCCCCGGTCCCCCAGTGATCACCGCCAAGCGTTTTGTTAATGCTGTTGCGGTGGATATTTTTTGCCAGTCATATTGCTGAACCGTTGCCGGGAATAGCTGCTCGAGAAGCACTTTTGCTTCATCTAATAAATGCGTCGATGACGGGTCAAACACTGGCGATTGCGCTAAACGTATCAAGTGATCGGCGACTTCACATTCGTAATGGTAGTAACGTTGTAAATAAAGGTTACCCTTGTCTAAAATCAACGGTGTTAACGCTTTATTGTCAGGTGTGCCTACTGCATCAAAGTTAAGTAATTCAGCACTAAGTTCTTCAATTGTCATATTTATCTGACATTGACTTTTTTGCTCTTTGAGTGGGTTACTAAAGTCTATTTGTTCGAGGGGCAGACAGGAATGCTGACTCGACAAGTGTTGACTGAGTAAGGTGCAGATCAACATAAATAATGGTGATTGCTGCTGATGAAGTTGAGCCATCTGCAGCGCAAAATGCCTATCAAGTGGGGTCAAAAGCCGTTCTTGTTGCCACTCTTTTAGTAAACTTTCTAATGAAGCCGTCGTCGTTAACATGGGGTTGCCTCAATAGATGCTGTGGTTGATGAGTTGCCAAATAAAAGATCGAGCTTCTCAATTAAGGCTTTAGGTGGTTTATCGTAGTACACGCCTGCCTGAGGTGCACTGACTGACATACCGCGTAAAAACAGGTAAAAACTGCCGCCAATATGTTGGTCATAATCGTAGCCGGGCATTCTAAGGGCTAAATATCGATGCAGGGCTAAGGTATAGATGATGTACTGCAGATCATATCGATGGCTGCTTATGGCCGTTTTCATTGACTGGTAGTGATAGAGATCGAGGTTATCGCCCAAGTGGTTAGATTTGTAATCGGCTATAAAAAACTGCTGGTTGTGCTCAAAGGTTAAATCGATAAAACCCTTAAGCATACCTTGTAACTCATCAAATATGAGTCCTGCGCTGTAGCCATAATCGATAAGCAATTGGTTGAGTTTACTTGCATTAAGTTTGCTAATCGGTAAGTAAAACTCCATCTCTACTAGTTTCTGGCTATCGGTTAACTGTGCTAGCGATAGCGAGTTATCGTTAGCAAGTGGAGCATGTAGCAGATCGAGGTACCAAGCTTTTAGAACCGCTGTCCAGCTCTCATCAATAGCGTATTTTTTCATCGCGTTGGGAAGATGTTCATCTAGCTCAGGGCTTGCGTTGGTAAAATCAATGAGCTCTAGTACTAAATGCATAAAGCTACCCGCATTGGCGCCGCGCTCAAAGGTAAAACGTGACGGTTGTGGGTCGATCTCATCAATAATGGTTTCTACTTCTGGGAATTGTTCATCATCTGCGCCAGGCTGCACTTTTTCATGGGCAAGATGTTTGACTAATCCAGAATAGCTTCCCACTCTCCATGGTGTTTGTAACGGGCGATTTAGTCTCTTTGGTGTGAATGTTTTCTCAAGATCGCCAGCGCCGGTCAGTTTAAGTTGCGTTTGCTCAAAATCGTTATCACCTGCAGGTGGCAGCTCTTTAAGACTGATGGCAATAGGTGCTTTATCAGCCAGCTGTTGTGCTTTATTGTGTAATTCGCTGTACTCGCATATTTTGTTTTCAATGCCAAGTAAGTAACCAACCGCGGTTTCATGCAGTTGGCTGGTCATTCCTTTACTTTTAGTTAAACGGCTGTGATTAGTGATGTATAGGTAACACTTAAGCACTGGTCTTGTTAGTGCTACATACAGTAGCCTAAGATCTTCAGCTAAGGTTTCACGTTTTTGTCGATCCCAACCTTCATCAGTCTGTTCAATATCCCAAACCAGTTTATTGTGCTCATGGTAAAGCATCGGGGCTGGTTTTTTGCGATTATCTCGACTCAAGCTCACAAACGGAATAAAGCAAATTGGATACTCGAGTCCCTTACTTTTATGAATAGTCACGATTTGAACCAGGTTTTGTTCACTGGCGAGCTTTAACTGAGACTCTTCATTGGCTTGGTTGCCAATTAATGCCTGTTCAAACCAATTGATTAACGCACTCATGCCATCAAGTTCGGTAGCCTTTTGCTGTAACAATTCACCTAAGTGTCTAAAGTCAGTTAAACGGCGTTCGCCCTCATTGGTGTGCAGTAAGCGTTCGATGATGTTTGTTTGGCTGGCTAGATTAAGTAAGGCTGGCATAATGCCGCGTTTTAGCCAAAGCTGTTGTAGGGCGGCAAATTGTTCCAGCAATAATTGACGCTGATCTTCATCTTGGTTAAAGGCGTGGATCTCTTCTGCGCGGTAGCCGAGTAGTGAGGTTGCAAGTGCGCTACGTAATGCGCGTTCATCTTTGGGCTCTGCCATAGCGTACAGAATAAGCAGCATTTCACGGGCATCAAGAGTATCAAATACACTATCTCGGCTTAAAAATACTGACCCAACATTGCGCTGTTCAAGCGCTTGCTTTATGACGTTGGCTTCGTGTCTATCTCTTACCAAAACAGCAATGTCTTTGGCTTTTAGTGCGGTAGCGCCGGCAGTGGTTAACCCCTGCTGGGCATCGATAAGCAAGCGGGCTATTTCATCGGCTGTATCATTGGCCAACAACTGTCTAGCAGTGGTCTTATTAAGCCCTTTTTCAGGATCTTCACTGAGCAGCCTTATTCTAAGCGCGCTGTTATCGGCTATCGGCTCGTTCAGTTTTTTCTTGTCTGAAAAACTTGCCGCTTTTACTGGTTCAAATGGAATTGAATCACTGATAAAAGGGTCATCTCTATGTGAGAAGATGCAGTTAACCGCTTCGACCATTTGTCGGTTAGAACGATAGTTGGTATCTAAGTTGTAGTGTTTTGCGGTTTGTTCTCTAGCATGAATGTAAGTGTGGATATCGGCGCCACGAAAAGCATAAATGGCCTGCTTAGGATCGCCAATCATCAGTAAACTTAGCGGCTGTGTCTGTTGATGGTTGGTTGACGATTCTGTAGCGCTTTCGTCTGGAGTTTTTGTTTGATAGATGCTATTAAAAATTTCAAATTGCAGTGGGTCGGTATCTTGAAATTCATCGATTAATGCTATTGGAAAACGCTTGGCAATGGTGTTAGATAGAAACTGATCTTTGGAGTCTGATAAAGCATTAGCTAATGTCAGTAATAGATCGTCTGGGGTTAACAGATTACGCTCTAACTTTTGTTCGGCAAATCGTGCGGCAATTCCGTCTCGAGCGCTGTAAAGAAAACTGGGAATGAGCGCCACAATAAGTGCTGCAAGTCTTTCAATATGCTCAAGCACTGGTGCTTGTTCTCGACTTGGGATCTCGCCGCCTTTATTAAGTTTCAAACCATTAAGTGATAATGCTTCTAACACTTTTTGTGGTGGCAGGGCGGTGCCAAATGCGACCCAGTTATCGAGTGCATCTAACATAACAGCAAGTTTGGGATAGTTATCAGCTTTTTTGCCAAAGCGCGCACCACTCAAAGGTAAGCTGTGCAACAACGCTGCTGTTTGTTCGCGCTCACGTGGCCAAATTAATTTAAGCCTGCTTAAGTTTTGCATCAACTCGGCTGAAACTTTATCAAAAGGAGCGGGTTTAGGTTGCGCGATAGCGTTGCTTGCGCCGAGCAAAGGTCGCAGCTGCCGTGAAAGCTCATCTGGACTGGCAAACTTCTTTTGAATAATACCTGCAAGGCTTTCATTAAGCGGATAGCACTTTTCTCTCCAGAAATCTCGTACAGCATGGTGTAGGAATTCGCTGTCATCAAGGGTAAACTCCGACTCAAACAGCAACGAAGACTCAAATGCCATGTCGGCTAATATGCGCTGACAAAACCCATGAATGGTAAAAATGGCTGCTTCATCAAGGGATTTAAGCGCCAAATCAAGGCGTTTTCTAGCCAGGGCTTTATCTGACTCAGGGGTTTCGTTATAGAGTTGACTAATGAGCTCATCATCAACACTTAAGCCGATAAAGCAGCGATAGGCCAGCTGGATTTTTTTACGGATCCTATCACGCAGCTCGCCGGTTGCAGCATTGGTAAAAGTCACGACCAAAATCTGTTCGCAACTTAACGCATGTTCCGTACCATGACCCAGTAGCAATCTGACGTATAGACCTGCAATTGTGTAGGTCTTGCCGGTGCCAGCACTGGCTTCGATTAATCGACTGCCACCAAAGGGTAGAGTTAGCGTATTAAGCGGCTCGGTGACAATATGATTAGTTCCGTTGCTTTGAGAATTAACCTTTGACTCGGTCGGCGTACCTGATGTCGACACTGGCATGTTATTGCTCCTCACTTTTGTTAGTGGGAGCTGTTTTCGCTCCAGCTTCTACATAAGTACTTAATTCGCCGAGTCTGCCTTTGTAATACAAGCTCAATAACGGTGACAGTAATGTTTGTGCAGTATCACCAAAATCGTGTTCACTAAAGTCATCGGGGAATTGATACAAACGTTGGAAATGTGGCTCCATGCCTTCACCTAATTGGCTTTGCTCATCTAACCATTGCAGCTGCGCCTCACGTAATTTTTGCAAGTGGTCACCCTCGGCTTCAACGTAGGCAAGCGCGGTTCTTGGCATAAACATTAAGGGGTGGACTTGTCCTTGTTTAAATAAGGTTAGCCACTGACTTAATTGTGTTTTTGCTTGGGCTGCGGTGATCGGCGCAAAGACATGGAAATGACCAATATCAAGCAGGTAGCTATTTATAGGCTGATTGAGCCTCGCGATATCAGTGCTACCTTGCATCGCGCATAGGCACAGGTGCCTTAAGTAAACGCGAATTAAATCTCGTCCATTAGCGGTTCCAGGACGATAGTTAACTAGCCCCTTGGCACTTAAATCATCAATACGGCCAACCAGTTTGATAGATGGAACTGTTGCTGCGTGCTTATCACTGGTTAAGGCCAACTCAATAGCAATTTCTACTGATTGGCTTGATTCACCTTTTAGATACAAGCTTCTGCCTATCAGTGGAGTGATATCATGCAGGTATTGGCTGAGTATTAAATCATCAAATGGTTTGAGTGGTATCGTTCCTTGCGCTTTTATGCGTTCAAGCAGTATTTCATCTGCAGATTCCCTTTGATTGTCTATCGCATTTTCTATCAAGGTTGACTGCAATTTATAACGTTCTAACGCATTTAAACTGAAGGGTTCATCATTATCATCAGCTTGAATATCAACGGATAAATCGACTTTTAAGGTTCGATTAAAGAAATATTGCGCAGGATTTCGGAAAAACCGGATCAGAGCTGATAGCTCAACCTCTTCAATGTCCCCACTACCAGGCTCAGCGGTATTTATCATCGCAGTGCTTGAGTCGATAAAATTAATTCGATTCCTTTCTGTAAGTGCTGTACCTACCTGCGGTATGGGAACTGGGCACCACTGAGCACTGTAACTTTGTTGTAACGGTATGCCATCTACAAAGGAGCTATTTTGGTAAAGGCGTTCATCAAACGGCTGAAGTGGCTGCTTACAGATCAGCTGGTTTACGACAGTTTGCTCAATCTGGTCAACGAACTCTGCTGCATCTTGCTCACTAAGGTTATCAGCATCTGCAGTTGTTTCTAACGCAAGCTTTTCTGGAAGGTAAACTAACTGACAGTATTCGACGAGTTCAGAGACGAGCATGGACGGGATCCGTTCAGAGTCATCACGTTCACTGTTACCTATGTAACTAATATATAGCTGCTGCCTGGCTGAAAGTATCGCTTCAAGGAAAAGATATCTATCGTCTAGTCGGCGTGAACGGTCGCCTTTACGAGGCCCCATTTGCGCAACTAAATCAAAGCCGACAGGATGCTGTACTCTTGGATAGATCCCATCGTTCATACCCAGTAAACAGACCACTTTGAAAGGAATTGAGCGCATTGGCATTAAGGTACAAAAATTAACGCTACCTGCAAGGTAACGCTGTCCGACTCTAGATTCTGACAAGCGGCTATTAAACCAGTTTTGTAACACTTCGATAGGAAGGGGAGTGCTATGACCGGATTCGGTTAGCTCCTCAGCAAGAATGACTATAGCATCTCGGATCTCTTGTAACTGCACCTGTTCCTCGTCATCAACGAGGTAAAAATCTAATAGAAGTTGCTCTAACTGCTCGATACGATCCGTTAAACTGCAACTGTTTGCTAAAGCCGCATTTACTTGGTCTAACGATTCGATAAAGTCTAACAGCTTACCTAATGCTTGTGCTGTTTGTCCTTCAATACCGTTGACGGCTAAAGCTTGCTGATAAAGGGGCGCGTCATCGGCGAAGCTATAGCCTAAAATGAGTCGTTTGATGCCGAGTGACCAGGCATTTTGTTCAAATGGAGGAAGCTGATGTTCGGCTCGACTCGCTCCATTTCGGCCCCACCTAACTCCTGCCTGCTCTAACCAGCGCTTAAGGATGGTTAAAGCATCATTGTCCAGTTCAAAACGTCTTAATACACTGGGTACTTCTAAAATGCCAATAATATCAGTCAGCCCAAAGCGGCTTTGATTAATATTAAGCAGGTGTAAGAAGCTGGCAATAAGCGGCGATTCCTGCACCGCCCCGCGGTCGGCAATGGCGTAAGGAATATAATGAGCTCCTTGCTTAGCACTAAATACCGCATCAATATATGGTGCGTATGCGGCCACATCGGGCATCATTATTACAATATCTTTCGGGGCAAGAGCTGGTTGGTTGGCGTTGCTTTGCTTTGACAACATCTCTAGCAGATGGTCGTGCAAGGTTTCGACTTCCCGCAGTGGACTGTGGCAACTACGAATAGTGATAGAGTGGTCGTTTTGTTGCAGTAGCCTACGGCCATCAACCGTTAAATATAGTGAGGCGTCAGGGCCTAAACTTTGGCCACGGGTACTAAGCTGTAAAATATCATGCTGTATGCCATGTAGCATGCAATCAACGCCGGGATCTTGGTAACAATCTAAATTAAATGCGGTATGTTCTTCTGGTAGCTCAAGCATAAGATCTAACAGCTCACGGCCCATTTTACCATTATTAGCGAGTAACGGATTACCAACTTCAAGTTTGTCTTCCCATTCTACTTCTAGTTTTTGTTTATTGGCGTATTGCAGTGCCATGCGCGCTCTGAGGCGAGGATCTACGATATCTCCCCAATAATGTTGGCATGGACTTAGGCTCAGCATGATCACATCAATGCGTTTAGCCAAATGATGCAATACATCTAATGTTTGTGGTGCCATTGACGAAATACCAAACACAAACAAGCGCCGTGGTAAAGATGCCATTGAAGTATTAGGATCATCCAGTTTATCAAATAGCGCTTGATGCAAATTAGCGCGATGATACTGGCTTTTTTGTAATGTTGTGGCGTTAAACTCAATCAAAGCTCGCCATAAAATAGGTTGCCATGCTTGTGCCTGCGCTAATTTGTCTCCTTTGGGAGGTAAAGTCGGCTCATTAGCTTCCCATGCCGCTATCCAATCTGGCCGATAAACTAAGTATTGGTCAAATATATCGGCGATTTGGCCACAGAGCTGATACAGTTTTAGTGGACTTTGTGATTTAGTATTAGCACTTGCATCGGTATCAATATTGTCTGGGGTATCACTGGAGAGGGCGCTTTGGTGATGGCCTTGGTTGCCGTTATAAAGGTAATTAGCCAAAGGGGCGAAATCGTCGTCATTGATAAGCGAGGGCAGGAGCTCCATCAATTTCCAGGTCATTGCCGCTTTAGTAAAGGCATTTTCTTTAGGCACATCTTCTAGCAAGTTATGGCAAAGCTGCCAAATAAAGCTCGAGGGCAATGGAAACTCAAGTGCTGCAGCAATATTATTTTGTCTTGCTATTTCTAGTCTTAACCAGGTCGACATACCAGGGCTTTGAACCAATATATGTTCAGGCATAAGTAATGGCGCATTAGGCAGAGGTGTTGTTAGCTCTGCGGCTAAGATCTGCGATAGTGCTTCCATCTGGTTAGATTGTACTAGGTATAGCATGGCGTTCCTTTAACAATAATGATGTGCTTATTGTTGTCCAATTAAATATTTAATGCATTGAGGGCCACAGTAGACGGCTTAAATGATCGACTTTACTACATTTTTCGAAATGGCTTCTAAACGAAAAATCTACAATAATAATCAGCGCATTTACTGAAGTTATCTATTCTATGTGTTTGTTTTATCGAGTGCCAACCTCTGTTTAATGATATTAAATTTAATCCATCTGGATTGAGCGATAAGTAAGCGAGAAATGCGCTTATAGGCCGCTGGTGTTAGTTTTTGATATTGAATTGCAATGTAATACCGCGTGAGTTTGTCGAAGTCAGTGGCAATGAAAGGCAAGGCGTTTTTTACTCGGCGATTAAAATCGTCAGGACCTTCATTGGCAGCGCGCTTAATGCCCGGGCTTGCAAGCAAGTGACACACAGCCAAATAGGCCTTAACATGCTTATTCTGTGATCGGCCTAAATGCAGTAATCCTGCACTATAGGCTATGGCTAATCCTATGATTGAGAGTGTAATTAACACAAAGAGAGCAACTCTAAGATGAGTCACTTCACCGAGGATCTGCTGCAATACATCTTGTTGTTTATCGGTATTGAAACCTAACACCCAAACGCTCCATAAGTAATCAATACCAGCAAATCGCATCCTTAATTGGTTGAAAATATCACTGGTTCGGCTACCTAGATAACCAAAAGGGCTGTCAAAAAGATAACTCTCATGGGGATCAAATACCGCATCGAAGCCTTGTTCAATTCGCTCTGGGGCAATCATGGCGGTGGGGTCATATCGTGTCCAACCTTGATTAGGTAACCACACTTCAACCCATGCATGTGCCATATATTGATAGATACTATAGTAGCCACCAGCTTCATTATATTCGCCGCCTTGATAACCAGAGATTATTCTTGCTGGGAGACCAGTAACCCTTGCCATAAAGGCAAAAGCGCTAGCGTAATGCACACAAAATCCAGACTTATTGTTTAGTAAGAAATCATCAATTTGCTGCTGACCAACTGCTGGTGGGCGTAAAGTGTAGTAATAAGGCTGTTGGTTAAAGTAATCCATCATCGCTTTGAGGCGGCTTTGAGGGTTGGGGTATTGCTGCTTAAATTGCTGCGCTAATAATCGGGTACCTGGGTTACTTTGCTTTGGGAGTGTTAAGTTAATATCGAGGACTTTTCGAGAAATGACGGGGTCCATTTTTTGTTTAGGAAAAGAGGTCACATTATATAATTTACGCTGATCGATAGGTCGTTTGGCGAATAATCGGTGATCTGCTAGCACGGTAATATCGGAGTCGGGACTGGTGGCAACATCTAAGCCAAATAGCCACTGTTGAGCACTTGCTTCAGCTATGACAGAGTAGGAGATTGAACCAAGTTTCTCACCATCATCTAATTGTCTTAAGGTAGCGTGTCGCCAACTGTGCTTGTCAGTTTTTGGCTGTGACAATGCCTGCTCACTGTTTGTTATTGAGCTATTTTTCGACCACTGTTTACCGTCATAATCCTCCATGACAATTGCTCGCCAATACAATGCTGAGTTTTTAGGGCGTTCTCCTTGTTTAAAGGTCGCCCTAAATGCTAGCTCGGCTGAGCGGGTGAGCTCGGTAATATTGGAGAAATTAACTGTACTGGAGAGACCTGTTGTTGCTCCACCTTGAGCCGGAACTAACCACAGTGGGGGCAGCCGAGGTAGTACCAAAAACAATAGAATGGCGAGGGGGAAGCTTTGAATTACAATTTTAGTACCTAAATTTGCCGTAAAGCGAAACTGGCCTTTATCATGATGGAGGCTAACCAATACACAGGTATTTATCAGTGTGACGATTAATAAATGTATTGCCGACCATAAGCTTTGTTGCTGAATAAAACTTAATGCTATAAGAAAGTAGCCAACCAGAACGACTATATGCACGTCTCGGCGACTACGCATCTCTATGTATTTAAGTGCATAACCTAGCACCAGTAAGTTTATTAATGCATTCAAAGCGCCAATTTGACTGACAACCATAGTTAATGTCATCGCTGACGCAAGGCCGAGTGCAGTGATTAACCATCGCGGTGGTTTAGCAACTTTACCAATGTAAATACCAAGGCGCCATATGATACAGATGGAGCAAATCGCTAAAGACCATAGGGTGATCTGCTCATAGAGTGGACTGATAATGGCGATATTAGTCAGTAACAACCACATTAAAGTTTGGCGAGATAAATTAAACTTATTACTCGTCTGTAGATTAGCTGATTTGATTCTAGGCATGATGCATGCCCTGTTGCTGGTGATAAAGTGCTATTTGAGTTTGTACGTTAATTCTGTGTTGCTCACCATGATTGGGAGCAACAGTCACTGCTGGCAGCTTTAAACCGAAAATTTGCTGCTTTGAAGATAATTGCTCTACTTGCCATGATAGTTGACTGAGGTTGACCTCTAAATTGTAATCGTTATTGTCTAAGGTTATCCATAAAGGGGCGCCTTGTGGCTGTTGAAACTCCTTGGTTAGCATACCGCGCCCTTGCGCTAACTGTTTCCATGCTATTTGTTTAAGCGATTCGCCCTCGACGTATTGTTTTAGGCCGCTAAATTCGTCGACCCCCGAAACGAATTTTCCAGCAGAGTCGATGTTATTGTCGGTATCAATGTTTGTAAGTGCTAAGTTAGCTTTGATTGGCTTAGCAAAAACTATCTGCTCTATGTTTAAGTCGACATGAGACCAAACTCTGCATATACCGAGTGGGAAACGAGATTCAACTTTTATTCGACCGGGTCTAAGACAGCCGCGCACTGGTGCGTTAATTCCTAAACTCGATTCACCTGTTGCAGCGCTTACTTTTTTTATAATCTCAACCTGTTGGCCTGCAAAGCTAAGATAAATTTCAAATGCCTCGTTAGGGCATGAGTGAAGTATAGGAACATAGCAAAGCTGACCAGCAAAGGTATCTGGCACACTTGTTAAGCGGGTTAATGACAGTCCAGCGAGGTTCTTATAGCTATAGATAATACAGGTATTAAATATGCTGAAGAGCAGAAAGCTTAGCCCCATTACGAGGTTGTTCTGATAATTAGTACCAAACACAAATAAAATGACAACAAGTAATAACCAGCTAAAGCCAAATCCGGTTGGCAAAATAAATATGCTTTTATGGCTTAAAGTTATATTGCTAGATGCAGGGATCCTCCGCGATAACCAATGGCCAAATTTTTTTCTAAGCCTTTGTTTTATTCCTTGTTCACTTTTCATCTATGCCTCTGAACTGACCTTATGTTTTAAAGTGAGTGAATAGTTTAAAGGATTGGATTAACCCGGTTGAGAATGATGTTAGAGATAACCGGGCTCTGTTGGTTAGTTGAGCGACTCATTCTATGCTCTGCTACAAGTGGAAATATGGTTTGTACATCTTCAGGAACAACATAATGTCGTCCTTGAACCATAGCCCAAGATTTGGCCGCTTTTAAAATGGCGTTACTGGCTCGCGGTGATAAACCAATTGCTTCGTTTGTCTCTCTTGAGGCTTTAACAAGAGCGAGTATGTATTTTAACAGTGCCTCAGAAGCACTTATTTGATTAACTTGTTGTTGAAGTTCCTTGAGTGAATGGGCATTTAGGCATTGTGGAAGGGGCTCGATTCTAGTTTGTTTATCTTGGTCTTTTAACATTGCCATCTCAGCTTGTGGGCTTGGATAACCAATCGATAGTTTCATCATAAATCTGTCTAGCTGAGACTCTGGTAGTGGAAAGGTGCCTGATTGTTCACTTGGATTTTGAGTGGCGATAACAAAAAAGGGGCTAGGTAATACGTAAGTCTCACCGTCTACGGTGATCTGCTTTTCTGCCATCGCTTCGAGTAGAGAACTTTGAGTCTTAGGGCTAGCGCGGTTAATCTCATCGGCTAAGATCATCTGTTTGAATATGGGACCGGGATGAAATACAAACTTAGCCTGTTGTTTGTCAAAAATGGTCACTCCTAAGATATCAGCTGGTAACATATCACTGGTAAATTGAATACGTTGATAGCTTAAACTCATACTCTGCGCCATGGCCTGTGACAGGCTAGTTTTGCCCATTCCAGGTTGATCTTCTATCAGCAGGTGCCCCTCAGCAAAAATACAAGTGAGTGCAAGTTTAATTTGATGTTGTTTCCCGAGTAAAACTTGTTCTAGTTGTTTGACCAAAATTGCGATATTTTCGTTGGGCATACAGCTCCCTTAATGGGTTGTTTTACACAGAGTTAACTGGTGTCAATTAACTGTGGGGTTTTGAAGAGGTGATAACTAACTATGGCGGAAAGCACTGGTTGTTTCCAGCTTTTATGGTGGCTATTAATAATAGGCGTCGTAAAAGTATAAAACTTAAATGAAAGGGAGCCTTTACTGAGTGAAAGCTGTAGATAATAATTATTAGGGCAATGAATTGTTTATTGCGTTCAACTTTGGGCTGAGGTTAATACTTTCCTTCACCTGTATAAACTTTGCTTTAAACAGAAAACCTTGAACTAGGTCGACGCCAATCCCTTGAGCAAAGAGCAGTTGCTCTTCGGTCTCAATACCTTCTAACACCGTTAGTTTATTAGTGTTGTGTGCAAAACTTATGAGCGCCTTGATCAGGTGTAAATACTCGGGTTTCTGCGCTGTTTTCAACCAATATTTGTCAAATTTAAGGCAACTAACTTTACTCATTAAATCGACCGAAAGCATCGAGTGGGGTGATCCAATATCGTCTAAGCCAACTGGTATATTGGCCTGTACTAATTTTTCTATAAAACTTGTCGCCAAATGTGCATCATTAATACAGGTGTTCTCTATAATTTCAACGTAGATATCCTGCCTTTCTTTTAGTAGCAGCAGCATATCTGCGCTATCGTATTCTATTGCGTGGGGGTCAATATTGACGAATAGTTTACCATTCGTGGGAGCATGTAAAATTTGAAATGATTTGGCTTTCATCTCAACGCTATTGAGTAGTTTTTGATGAGCATGTAGCTCTTCAAAAACAATATTAGGGGCGATGGCTAAACCATTAATATTATAAAAACGTGACAGTGCTTCGTAGCCATAGATAGTTTTTGTGTGAGGGTTAAGTAGCGGTTGGTATTCTGCAGTTAATCGAAGACCTGTTAGATCTAGCATAGCTGTTTATTTTTCTGTGTAATGATAATTATTTACATTAACATAAAAGTAGTGAGATAAAACAATCAAAACCGTTAAGCGCTTTATTAATAGCCATTGTGATTAAAAATCATCTTGAACCATATGAATTTGCGCGTTTCTTACTATTTGTGCCTTAAACACTGCCGATAGTCGCTATGAATTGAATCTTGCAACATTGATTTTTTATAGCTATTAAAGGTTAGGCGGTTTGCAAAAGTCGCTCTAGTCCCAAAGTAAGTCCGATACTTAGTCGGAATAGGGCGACTGATTATGTTGCTAAGTACTAAATGGATAGGGGCTGTTAATCTTTCGAGCTTAGGTTTTGTTCGGTTCTTTACCGAAAGGAATAATGCTTCTAGTACAAGGCTTGAGCGATAAAGCTTAGCTGGCTAAGTGAAAAGCTCATAACACATGCTAGTCATAAAAGAATAGAAGCATTGAGTCGAATCCAAAGGGCAGCGTTTCTTGGCTATTTTTACTGTGTTGTAGACTATTTGTGGAGAATAACTAAACGGCATAGCCTCCGCCTTGTCAAAATAGCCAATAAACTGCGGCAAAAACAACCGTGAAAGTTCAACAGCCCCTAATAATAAAAGGACATTTTTAATGATTAAGCCTCAACTTTTACTGATAACAACAGCCACTATTTTGTTATCAAGCTTTGCACATGCCTCAGTCGAATCTCAATTATCCACATGCGCAGCAGTGCAAGACAAACTAGAGCGTCTTATTTGTTATGATAACCTCGCTAACTCATTGCCAACTCGAAGCCCTAACAGTCAAGTTCCTACAACTGAGACAGTTGCAGTCGCCTCCTCTACAGCAGTTGTGACCAGTGCAGCTAGCACACAAAAAAATGCTGTCGAAGAGTTCGGTAATTTAGAGAAAAGCAAAGAAGAACAGGCTATAGACACTATTCATCTTACAGTTAGCAAAGTGAAAAAAGACGCTTATGGTGCATTAAAAATTGAGTTTACAAATGGTCAAGTCTGGAAACAAACCGACTCACGCCGCTTTAAGTTAAAGCCTGAACAAGCGGTCTTTATTAAAACAGCTGCGCTAGGTTCGTTTACTTTAGGTATCGAAGATCGCAATACCACTATCCGTGTTAAACGCCTCAAGTAATGCCACAGTTTATGGATATTGCTGTCAATTTAATTGGCAGTAAGTTAGAAACTGAAGTTGATCGCGTTGTAGCGGAAGCTGCCGATGTCGGTGTCTCTTCAATGCTGGTTATTGGCAGTCATATCGAAGAGAGCCGCAAAGCGCTTGAGCTCTGCACAGTATTTCCTGAGCAGCTATATTCAACTGCAGGGGTTCATCCTCACCATGCCAGCGAGTGGGCAACTCAAAGCAGCCAACAAATTAAACAACTAAGCTTAGCGCAATGCGTTGTTGCCATTGGTGAGTGCGGCTTGGACTATAATCGAGATTTTTCACCTAGACCAAAACAGAGACAGGCTTTTGCCGAGCAGCTTGAATTAGCAGCGGAGCTTCAAATGCCGGTACTCATGCATGAGCGCGATGCACACGCAGACTTTCTGGCTATTTTGAAAGAGTATCGCTCACACTTACCTGCAGCCCTGTTGCATTGCTTTACTGGAAACCGCGAGAGTTTAGCAGCGTATTTGGAGCAAGATCTGCATCTAGGTATTACTGGTTGGGTATGCGATGAACGTCGAGGGCAAGAGCTTGCAGAGCTAGTACCACTGATCCCAGACAACCGTATTTTAGTCGAGACAGATAGCCCCTATTTACTACCAAGAAGCATGCGTCCTAAGCCTAAATCAAGTAAGAATGAGCCTAAGTACTTACCCTATATCGCAGAATGTGTGGCTCAGCTTCGACAACAGCCTTTTGATGATTTTGCGCTACAAACCTACCAAAATAGTCGCTCATTTTTTGGGTTACCCTATTGATGTCGTCAATTACTCGCCTTCTTTTCGCGCTGACGCTGATATTTTCAAATGTCGTGAATGCTGAAATTGCTTTAACAGTCGACATTAATACTCCAGATAAACTCCCCTTAACTGACTGGATTTACATCACATCAGCTACCCAAAGTGACGATATAGACATCGTGAGCCGCCTGTCTTCTACAAAGTGGAATAAACTATCTCCAGAGATTACTCGCGGATTAGTAGATAAGCAGTTTTGGATTAAATTTAGCCTCAATAGTAATGGAGCATTTGCCGCCAGTAGAATTTTTTCAATCGCTAACTCACATTTAGATCTCATAGAGTTATATCACTTCAACCATCAGCGTTTAGTCAATAAAGTTACCATGGGTGACAGTATTCCTTTTGCGCAACGTCCTATCATCAGTAATGACTTTTCATATCCATTTAGTAGTAAGAATGATGATTTCCATACGTTTTACATCAGAATAACGACAACAGGCTCGGCGAGTCTTCCGCTGACACTTTGGTCAGATAACGCCTATTATCAAAGTGCAGAGCAGGATTCATTACTCTATGGCTTTCAGATAGGTGTACTCATTGCCATTGGTATTTTCAGTTTATTCATCGCCCTCACCTCGCACTCATTCAGCTATACCTATTATGCAGGTTACGTACTCTCTCTGACCTTGTTTGTTGCAACCTTGCACGGCATCGCTTTTCGCTTTCTCTGGCCAAATTGGCCTGTAGTTCAGACCTTTATTCTGCCAATGCTGTTATGCATATCGATGACATTCGCCTACTTGTTTTCAGAAAAGGTGATGCAACTTAAATATCATAGTCGCACTATGTTAAGGATCTGCCGAGCTGGTGCAGCAATTTCTGTTGTACTGTTATTTATAGGTTTATTTCTGGACTATAATCTTGCATTAAAAATAGATATCTGTGCAGTCATGCTCAGCTGCGTATTATTAATGTATATCTCTTTGCTACAAGGGTTTCGTGGCCATAAGCTAGCCAAGCTTTTTGCTATTGGCTGGGCTGGTATGATGCTAGGAGTGCTGATATCCGGCTTGATGTATTTAGGCTACGTAAAGCTTGCAATGCAAACCAAAACCCCTTTTATGCTTGGTCTCAGTTTCGAAATTGTATTTATGGCTGCACTACTTGCTATTCGTTATAACGACGAGCGTCTAGCCAAAATGCAGATCCAAAAAGAAGCTTTGCAACAAGCTGAGAGTCTGAAACAGACTCGGGAAGAGTCACTGCGGATGGAAGCCAGAAGTAGTGAGCAACTTGGGCAGATGGTACAAGAGCGTACATTAGAGCTGGAGATAGCGCTAAGAGAGCTCAATGAGGCCAATCAAAAGCTAACAGAACAAACCACCATTGACAGTTTAACCGGGGTTAAAAACAGAAGTTCGTTCGACAAACGAATTATCGCAGAGGGACGTATTAGCCGTCGCCAACAAACGCCAATGGCAATACTCATGTTAGATATCGACCACTTCAAATCGATTAATGACACTTATGGCCACCTCGCTGGCGACCAAGCTTTGCGAGTTATTGCTGAAGAATTAAAGCAAAAATTAAAACGACCAACCGATCTAGTGTCACGTTTTGGCGGTGAAGAGTTTGCTATTATATTACCGAACACGAATCAAGAAGGCGCCTTGCAAGTTGCTGAGTCAATAAGGAAAGCTATTTTTGAGTTGCCGATTAGCTGGGGCGGCGTTACCATCCCGCTAACGGTTAGTATTGGAGTGAGCGTCGAAATCGTCTCATCTGAACAACATACAACCTTGCTATTGGAACTAGCGGATAAAGCACTTTATCGCGCAAAAAATGAAGGTCGCAATAGGGTCATGCTATACAGCCCTGAAATGCAACAGGACTAAATCCTGAGCCCGATAAAGTATTGAGTGTAAGTAAGCTCTCAGCTAGATTAAGCCTTAAGCAAGATTGACATCACCATAAGTTTGGAGCCGAATGTGAATATTATTACCAGTGCCTATCCACAGCGTAGAATGCGCCGTATGCGAAAACATGAGTTTAGCCGTCGCCTCATGTCTGAAAACCAGCTCACCGCAAATGACCTAATCTATCCAATGTTTGTACTGGAAGGTAACAATCGTACCGAGCAAGTAGCATCTATGCCAGGTGTTGAACGTCTTTCAATCGATCTCCTTCTTAAAGAAGCTGCAGAGTTAGTAGAGCTTGGGATCCCATTGATTGCACTCTTCCCTGTTACGCCTTCAGAAAAGAAAACTTTGATGGCAGAAGAGGCATATAATGCAGACGCTTTAGCACAACGTGCAGTGCGCGCACTAAAAGAAGCCTTTCCAGATCTGGGTGTGATGACCGACGTAGCCCTTGACCCATTTACTACTCATGGGCAAGACGGCATTATTGATGAGACAGGTTATATCATGAATGATATCACCACCGAGATCTTAGTTAAGCAAGCGCTAAGCCATGCAGAAGCTGGCGCAGATATTGTTGCACCATCTGATATGATGGATGGACGAATTGGCGCTATTCGTGAAGCTCTCGAAGCAGCTGGTCATGTTAATACCCAAATAATGGCATACTCTGCAAAGTATTCATCGAACTACTACGGTCCTTTCCGCGATGCTGTCGGTTCAGCAGGTAACCTTAAAGGCGGCAATAAACATAGCTACCAGATGGATCCTGCCAACAGCGATGAAGCATTGCACGAAGTGGCACTCGATATTCAAGAGGGTGCCGACATGGTGATGGTTAAACCAGGTATGCCATATCTCGATATCGTTCATCGCGTTAAAACTGAATTAGCAGTACCTACCTTTGCCTACCAAGTGAGTGGTGAGTATGCGATGCACATGGCTGCGATTCAAAATGGTTGGTTAGCTGAAAAAGCTATCGTGATGGAATCGCTACTTTGCTTTAAACGAGCCGGTGCTGATGGCATCTTAACTTACTTTGCTAAGCGCGCAGCACAGTGGCTTAAAGAAGATAAGTAATACCTAACAAGATACAAAAAGCCACTGTTTCAGTGGCTTTTTTGTTTCAAGTTTGCAATTGGTATAAGTTAAAACGTTAAATTTATTCACTAAACAACACCCTTTCCTAATGTAATATGTGAAGCGCTCCACTAATTAGATAAATAGCAAGTGATCACTCTAACACTGCCGCATTTTCATACTTCACGGCTTAGTTAAGACATGATTGAATAAAGCTGAATTCATTTCTTCTCGCGAAAGGGTTAATCATGCACAATAACGTCAAAGCATTACTTGCCACCACTGTTCTATTTTTTAGCAGCCAGAGTTTGGCTAATAGTGGTTGCGCATTCGAAGAAGGTGAGCAAGAGGGCTTTATGGCCACTTGCAGTGAGGAGAAACAAGAAGTGATCTTAACTGGATTAGTTACCAACGAACAGCTGAATGCATTTGATTGGTTCAGCCAAGAATATAGCGATTACAAAGCTGATCAAGCGACGATTGCTCAGCTAAAAACGATTACTGAACCGACTAAAATTACGGTTATTATCGGTACATGGTGCCCTGATTGTCACCGTGAGACACCGCGATTCATCCGAATCATGGAGCAGGTAAACAACCCCAACATTACGGTGCAGTTCATTGGTGTTGATAGAGCCAAAGAAGATCCGCAAGGCTTAGCGAAGAACTATGAGTTCTCACGCATTCCAACGATTATTGTTGAGCAAGACAGTGCAGAGGTTGGTCGTATTATCGAAAGACCAGAAGTGACCTTAGAGAAAGATTTAGCGAATATTCTAAAGCTCTAATCATTTAATACTCTTTTTGCATGACAAAACCGCTCTAATGAGCGGTTTTTATTTTGCCGTTAGCTAGTCTTTAAAAATCGTAGCGTGCTGACGCTCTCACCTAACGAGGCTGCAGGAAGCTGTCTGCATATCCATAACGCTCGTTCTTCGCACCACTATCAAACTCATACTGCTCATCAACCCCCTTTGCACCCTCAAAGTTGAAGAGGTTGAACACATTAAGTTTCAAGCTAAGCAGTCCTGCATCAGCCAGATCAAGTGTGTATGAAAGGACTAAATCGATATTGTAAATTCAGTCTGTACGACCCATGATGCCGCTTGGTGCTGCTTCTCCATCAGCATAGAATGATGAAGCACCATACCAATATCGGCCGCAGTAACGTCCTATGATTTCAACAGCTGTGACACAATATCCTTGATCTTCAGGATGCACACCGAACGCATTAATTGGACGACCTGATTGAAAGTAAAAGTTTAGTTAACGCAGAACTTCCAGACAAGTTTTGGCTATTCTGATGCGACATTAATGAGCTAGAACCTCGCTTCACCATACTCATCACTCATTGCTAGCGGCTTGGATTATTTTCCTTACAAAATCATCCCTCTATCCCTGCCGGTCAGAGACAGTGAATGCCATTAAAGCATGACGACATAAAATAGAAGGTACGAGATTAAGGAGCTCGAAAGTAGAGTAATTCAGGAACGATTATCGAAAGTTACCCAAGAACTGTTGCCGAGGGTAATTAATGTCTTATCGTTACCCCATCGCTGAGTGAGCAAATCTTCACTTTCAGACCAAGTACCATTGAACACGAAACCTTCGAGATGGGGGAATTAACGTGTACGCTTAGCCAACTGATGCAAAACGCCTTCGCGTAATGCGCCACCAGACAGGTGTAACTTTTCTATATCGAGTAGTTCAAATAGCGCGAGTAGTATCGCAACACCAGCAGCAAAGGTGGGGGCTCTCTCAGGCTTTAAGCCAGCGATGGCAAGCATTGAAGCTGATTTCTGAGTGAGAATTTCATGCTTAAGTGTATGTAAAACATCTAGGCTAATAACCGCAGAGAGGCCACGCGCATTAAGCAGCTCTACAACCGATTGTACGCTACCAGAGGCGCCAACCACACTGTGCCAGCCAAGATGCCTTAGCTGTTGCTCATAATCCCCTAACGCTGCTTTGACGCTGTTTTTAACTTGGTCAAAATCGAGAGTCTGGAAAGGGAATTGATCAAAAAAACGATTATTGAAGGTGACGCAGCCCATTGCCAGGCTGGTTTTCAGTAGAATATTATCACCGTCACCAATAATAAATTCAGTACTTGCTCCACCAATATCAATCACTAAGCGTCGGCCTGAACCTTCAGTGGTGGCAGCCATACCTTGATAGATTAGCTGTGCTTCTTCAATACCGGAAATGATTCGAATTGGATGAGGTAATACAGTGAGAGCTTGCTGACAAAAATCATCAGCATTGCTTATTTTTCTTAAGGTAGCGGTAGCGATGATCTCTACATTATCTGCAGGCACGCCTTCTTTAACAAGCATTTCAGAGAACATTGCGAGGCATTCAATACCTCGCGTCATCGCTGACGAGTTTAGTGAACCATCAGCCTCTATCCCTTCAGCTAAACGTACCTTACGCTTATACTTGGCAACAATTTTAGGATGGTGGCTAACTGTTTTAGCCACCATCATATTAAAACTATTGGAGCCTAACGTAATGGCTGCATAGCTAGCTGAGGTCATTTACGCAGTATCTCTGTTACGAATGTCTACGGGTCTTGTCGTGGCGACGTGGTGCATTACCACGATGGCCCCCTTGTGGACGAGAGCCACTGCGATCACGAGAATTACGACTGTGAGTACTCGGCTTACGATGGATACGCTTTGGCGCAGGGATATCATCGAGCAAAGCTTCACTGTCGTATGAGGTTACTGGAATGGAGTGCTGAATATAGCTCTCTATCGCAGGTAGGTTTAGCGCATACTCTTCACAAGCAAAGCTAACTGAGACCCCTTTTTGCCCTGCTCGCCCAGTACGACCGATACGATGGACATAATCTTCGCAGTCATCGGGTAGATCATAGTTGTAAACATGAGATACATCTGCAATGTGTAACCCACGAGCAGCAACGTCAGTTGCCACTAAAACATCGATGTCACCGCTAGTAAATTGCTCAAGAATACGTAAACGTTTCTTTTGCGGCACATCACCAGTCAGCAAGCCAACGCGGTGTCCATCTCCCTCAAGCCATGACCAGACTTTTTCACAACTGTGTTTGGTATTTGAGAAAACAATGGCTTTTTCTGGCCAATCTTCTTCGAGCAAAGACAGTAACAACGGCATCTTCTCTTCCATCGATGGATAGAAGATCTCCTCTTTAATATTCTTAGAGGTTTTCTCATTCGGCGCGATTTCAACTTTTTCAGGTTCGTTCATATGGTCATATGCCAGTTCTTGCACTTTCATAGAAAGCGTTGCAGAGAACAGCATATTCAAACGTGATTTTGCATCAGGCATACGTCTAAACAAAAAACGAATGTCTTTAATGAAGCCTAGATCAAACATACGATCCGCTTCATCAAGCACTACCGCTTGAATCGCACTCACGTCAATAACGCCTTGGCGAACATAATCGATGATTCGACCTGTTGTACCAATCAAGATATCGATACCTTTATCAAGCACTTTTCGTTGTGCTTCATAACCTTCACCGCCATATACGATGCCGACTTTAAGGCCGGTATGCTTAGCTAATTGGTTGGCATCTTTGGCAATCTGAATCGCAAGCTCACGAGTCGGTGCCATGATGATAGCGCGTGGTTGATTGATTTTACGCCCAGCAGGTGCAGCTTCAGTCAACAGATGGTTAAATGTAGCGACCAAAAAGGCTAATGTCTTGCCCGTACCCGTTTGTGCTTGTCCAGCGATATCTTTTTTCGCTAATAAAATCGGCAATGATAATGCTTGGATCGGTGTACAAAACTCAAAACCAACTTCGTTAAGTGCTTGTTGAACTTCTTTATGTAACGAGAAGTCGGCAAACTTTTTTGTAGATAAATGTGTTTCGCTCATAGCGCAGGCTTACCTGTAAAAGGTTGCAATAAGAAACGTGATCGTTTGAAATAACGATATTATTTTTATCGCTGAAAATTGGTACACACTCAGAGAAACGTTTTTCACGATATTTGCAGCATCGGTGACGGAATCACTATTCCCTCTATTTATGGTGATGCTATGAAATTTTAGCGTGTATTTAGCGTTCTCTTAAGGCGAATTAAATACGTTTTTAGGCGTTAGTCATCGTTGACTTAGGCTCACTATGCCTATAAATCATCGTCTTGTCTAAAGCGTTTTTCGATACCCGAGAGTAGCGGCTTTATAAAATGATTAACTTTTAGCTTGAAAAGCTATTTTACCGACCCAATATACAGGTTAAGCCATTAACAAACCAGCAATGGCAACCAAACTGGAGAACAACATGAGCGACAAGATTGTATACCTAAGCGACGATAGCTTCGAAAATGACGTAATTAACTCAGAACTACCAGTTCTGGTTGATTTTTGGGCAGAATGGTGTGGTCCTTGTAAAATGATTGCCCCTATCTTAGATGACGTAGCTGAAGAGTATGCAGGTAAGATCACTGTTGCTAAGTTAAACGTTGACCAAAACAACGTATCACCAGCTAAATATGGTGTTCGTGGTATTCCAACTCTACTGCTCTTTAAAGCTGGTGAGCTTGCAGCGACTAAAGTTGGCGCCCTTTCAAAAACTCAACTTAAAGAGTTTATTGACGGCCAACTCTAAGACTTTAGTGGTGCTATAAGCCACTAAAGCAAGTTAGAGTGACTCCCGACACAGCTTCAACAAGAAAATGTGTCGGGTTTGACTAAATTCCTAGACGCCCCGCCAAGTTAGTGCTACTTTAATAACCAAAGCGATTCTAACTAACCCACTTCTCGCTATCCGATCGATATTCAAAAAGTTTTAACCTCATTGATCAAAGATGGCATCGTCACGCAAAAAACAAGACCCACCAAGATGAATTTATCAGAATTAAAAGACACATCGATTTCAGATTTAGTACAACTAGCCCAAGACATGAAGCTCGAAAATATGGCCCGTGCTCGCAAGCAGGACATTATTTTCTCGATCTTAAAAGCCCACGCCAAAAGCGGTGAAGATATTTTTGGTGGCGGTGTATTAGAGATCCTCCAAGACGGTTTTGGTTTCCTACGTAGCTCTGATGGGTCTTACTTAGCGGGTCCAGATGATATTTACGTATCACCAAGCCAAATTCGCCGCTTTAATATGCGCACCGGTGATACTATCTTCGGTAAGATCCGCCCACCTAAAGATGGTGAACGTTATTTTGCACTATTGAAAGTAACAGAAGTTAACTTCGATCGTCCTGAAAGCTCTCGTAATAAAATCCTGTTTGAAAACCTAACGCCACTGCATGCAGAAGAACGCTTACGCATGGAGCGCGGTAATGGTTCTACAGAAGATATTACCTCGCGTATTTTGGATTTGTGTTCACCGATTGGTAAAGGGCAACGTGGTTTGATTGTGGCGCCGCCAAAAGCCGGTAAAACACTATTACTACAGAACATGGCGCAAAGCATCACCTACAACAATCCAGACGTTGTATTGATGGTATTGCTTATTGACGAACGTCCTGAAGAAGTTACCGAGATGCAACGTATGGTAAAAGGTGAAGTGATTGCTTCTACCTTTGATGAGCCAGCAAGCCGTCACGTACAAGTCGCAGAGATGGTTATCGAAAAAGCTAAGCGTCTTGTTGAGCATAAGAAAGACGTGGTCATTTTGCTCGATTCCATTACTCGTCTAGCACGTGCCTATAACACTGTTATTCCTTCATCAGGTAAAGTGCTTACTGGTGGTGTTGACGCTAACGCACTGCACCGCCCTAAGCGTTTCTTCGGTGCAGCTCGTAACATCGAACATGGCGGCAGCTTAACGATCATCGCAACAGCACTTGTTGACACAGGTTCTAAGATGGACGAAGTCATTTACGAAGAGTTTAAAGGTACGGGTAACCAAGAGTTACACCTTTCTCGTAAAGCTGCTGAAAAACGTGTATTCCCTGCGATTGATTTCAACCGCTCAGGTACTCGCCGTGAAGAGAAGCTAACCACGCCAGATGAACTTCAAAAAATGTGGATCTTGCGTAAAATCTTGAACCCAATGGATGAAGTCACAGGCATGGAGTTCCTTATCGATAAATTGGCAATGACCAAAACAAACGATGAGTTCTTCACTGCAATGAAACGCGCTAAGACTTAAATCTTAAGCGAGTAACAGCCTAAAAAAACCGCACTTGATGCGGTTTTTTTGTGTCTATGATTTTTAAATCATTCAAGTATCTTGCGCATACAGACTCTAACAAATCCAAAAGCTTCATCTTGCTCTTCTCGTGAAATAGACCAACCATGCTTTTGATAAAAGTTAAGCGCTTGTTGATTGCCCTTAAAGGTTTCTAGCCGTAAATGCTCATATCCCTCAACGTACTGCATCGCTTCAATTTTTTCCAATAAGTAACAGCCTAAGCCAGTACCTTGCAACATAGGGCTTATCATCAGTATGTGGATAAATCCCTCCTCAGCAGCGCAGTAACCCACGATAACACCATCAAGCTCAAGCAGCTTGATATTGGCTAAATGCTCTATAATCTCTTTGTCACTACCGCCACCATTTATAAACCAATCAACGCCTTCGTCACCTAAAAAGGAGCGATAACACTTATCTATTGTCTCTCTAGCCAAAGCTTGTATTGTGGGTATATCAGCCTGCTCTGCTGGCCTAATAACCTTTACAGGCCGCTTTGCAGAAGTGTTTTTTAGACAGCGATCTTTAGTTCTTGCTAACCATGCTTTTGAGCGCTCCCTTAGCATATCTCTAAGTAACAGTACTACTGGTGTAACATGCTCGCGTCCAGGACAAACCAGATATAAGTCTGCCTCTTCACCTGCATATTCAGTTAGCATGGGCACCAGTCGTCCAGCATCAATATCATCGGTCAGATCTAACCATGATTTATACACCACACCTTGGCCGGCAACTGCCCATCGCCTAGCGACATCGGCATCGTTACAGGTGCGATTAGAGGTCACGCGCACTTTATGTTTCTGCCCATCACGGCTAAAGAACCATTGGTCATGGGTACGCTCATCCAACATAAAGAACAAACAGTTATGTTGCTGTAGTTGCTCTAATGAAGTCACCGCCCCCATGCGCTCAATATATTCAGGTGAAGCACATAATACGCGGCTGGAATTACAAATCTTAAAGGCCACCAGCGATGAGTCCTTTGGTTTACCTGAGCGCAATGCCACGTCTATTTTGTCGCGATAAAAATCAGATAAGTTATCGCCAATATGCAGCCGAAGATTAAGTTCTGGATACTCAGAAAGAAAATCGTCCAGCCATGGCAGCAGCACATTACGGCCCACATCTGACGGCACTGCGAGACTGATAGATCCGGATATTTCCGCAAGGCTGGAGGTAATTGCACGCTGTCCCATATCAAGATCTGCAAGTGCACTTCTGCAATGGATCAAGTAGCGCTCACCCGCGGCGGTTAATCTAAGGCTACGTGTACTGCGGATAAAGAGCGAAGTACCAAGCTCTTTCTCTAGCCTTTTAAGCCCTGCGCTCGCAACCGCAGTGGAAATATCCAGCTCAACTGCCGCAGCGGTTAAGCTGCCACAGTCGGCAACTCTTACAAAAAGAGTTAAATCGTTTAGCTGCATTATCAATATTCCATCTATAAATCAGCGAAAATTATCATCTAATTGTAGATAATAGCGCACCAAATTTCACCCACAAAAAAACCTGCAATCGCAGGCTTTTTATGTCGGGAACATTTATGCCAAGGCCCATGGATGGTCAGCCTTGATATTGAAGTCAGGAACACTTATACCAATTCAGCCAAAGCATATTCAGCATTGAGCTTGAGATCGCTCCTAGACTAACGTCACCGCCATCTTGCGTCTCAGGTAAGCTATCTGCTGCATGTGTGGCAAGTCTTTTGGACAGTTATCCTGACAGCCTAATAACGTCATACAACCAAATACGCCATCTTGATTGCCAATCACATGGTAGAAATCTTCAAGCTCACGCCCATCGCGACTATCAAGCTCGAATCGTGCCAGCTTCATCATGCCAACCGCGCCCACAAATGTGTCACGCATCTGCGCTGTCGCACAGGCAGATACACAAACACCACACTCAACGCAGCGCTCTAACTCATAGAGCTTAGCGGCTTCAGCGGGATCCATCGGTGCCTCTAAGCGATGCACATCAATATCATCACTAACAGGATGCAACCAAAGCTTTAAACGCTCAGCAAGTTCACGCATAAACTTACCCGTGTTCACTGAAAGATCGCCAATCAGTTCAAATCCAGGCAGTGGCATCAACATGATGTCGCCTTTAGGGTATTTACTGGTCAGAGTGCGACAGGCTAATGTTGGAAAACCATTAATCACCATCGCGCAGCTGCCACAGATCCCCGCACGGCAGACAAAATCGAATTGCAGAGAGGTATCTTGTTCTTCACGCAAGCGGTTAAGCGCAATAAATACCGTCATACCCGGTGTTTCTTCGAGCTGGTATTTTACCATTTTGGGCTTATCACCCGGCTCTTGTGGGTCATAACGGAATATGTTGAAGGTTAACATGCGGCCTTTATTAGCTTCTTGGCTCATTTAGCCTCTCCTACAACTTGCTGCGGTGTCATTTCACTTAAACGCTGATTTTTTGGTGCTAACGATTCAGGAACTGCAAACGGCATTAGTGCAGCTTGGCGCTCATGTCGGTCAGCTCCATCGCCTAATTGACTCAAGATCTCGGTGATCTGATGTTCACGCTTCTCTGTATCAGGGTGCGCAATGGCATTATTGATACCATAGCCACGGTATCCAGGCGGCAACTCCATCTTCATCACATCCAGCTGTTCGTAATCAAGTTGTGGTGATAACGCCTCAGCATCTGGCCAGCTTGCCAACGTGCGGCTTAGCCAGTCTTTATCATTGCGCTGCGGGAAGTCTTCACGAGCGTGTGCTCCACGGCTCTCCGTACGAGCTGCTGCGCCCACAGCCACCGTTAGTGCAACTTTGAGCATACGTTTAACTCGCAGCGCTTCAACCAGCTCAGGGTTAGCGTGGCGTTTCTTACATTTAAGCCCTAGTGCTTTGGCGCGTTTTAATAATGCTTGTAGCTCATTGACTGCTTTTTCAAGCTGCGGGCCATTACGGAAAATACCGACATAGTCCATCATGATGCGCTGCATCTGCTGCTTAAGCTCAAACGGGTTTTCAGTGCCCTCACCGTTGACTAAGTCATCAATTTCATTTTGCACTTTGCCAACAAAGGACTCAACCAGACCAGTATCAATTTCTAACGTGTTCTGTTGGCAAAAATCAGCAACGTACTTACCGATAATCATGCCGCCCACCACAGTTTCAGCGAGTGAATTACCACCAAGGCGGTTAAAGCCATGCATATCCCAACAAGCGGCCTCACCAACGCTAAACAATCCCTTAAGCTGCGGGTTTTGCCCGGTAGCATCAGTGCGAATACCGCCCATAGAGTAATGCTGTGTCGGTCTAACTGGGATCCAATCTTTAGCTGGATCAATACCTAAAAAGTTCTCACAGATCTCTTTAACTTCACGCAGGTTGGTTTCTACATGCTTACGGCCAAGCAAGGTTATATCGAGCCATAAATGCGGCCCATAAGGACTGTCTACGCCCTTGCCTTTACGCATATGCTCGGTCATACGACGCGAGACAACATCGCGTGAAGCCAACTCTTTCTTTTCTGGCTCATAATCCGGCATAAAACGGTGACCATCTTTGTCACGCAGTAAGCCTCCATCACCTCGGCACCCTTCGGTAGTCAAAATCCCCACAGGTACAATAGCCGTTGGGTGGAACTGCACAGCTTCCATGTTACCGAGCTTGGCGACACCGGTTTCAAGCGCTAATGCTTGGCCAATCCCTTCACAGATAATGGCATTGGTAGAAACTTCATAAATGCGGCCATAGCCACCAGTTGCAATGGTGGTCGACTTAGCAACGTAAGCACGCAGCTCACCTGTTACCAAACAGCGTGCCACCACGCCATGACAACGCTTACCATCATGGATAAGCGACAATGCTTCCATACGCTCGTGCACGGGAATGTCCATCGAGATAGCTTTGTTATCGACGGCATACAGCAAAGAGTGACCGGTACCGTCTGCGGTATAGCAAGTTCGCCACTTCTTCGTTCCACCAAAGTCACGTGCGTTAATCAAGCCATGCGCAGCTTCGGCTTCTTCAATAGTGACCTTTTCAGCGTTAACCACCACTTGCCTTGGTCCTTTAGTGACTCGAGTCCAAGGTACGCCCCAATTTGCTAACTCGCGTACGGCTTTGGGTGCACAATGGGCGAACATACGCGCCACGTCTTGATCGCAGCCCCAATCTGATCCTTTTACCGTGTCTTGGAAATGCACATCTTCATCATCGCCCATACCTTTCACGGTATTACCTAGGCTTGCTTGCATGCCACCTTGCGCCGCCGCTGAATGCGATCGTTTGGCAGGGATCAGTGACAACACCACAGTATCTAGCCCACGCTCTTTCGACGCGATAGCTACTCGTAATCCAGCAAGTCCAGCGCCGACCACTAACGAATCGGTATATATCAGTTTCACACGTGCTCCTTAAGCGGGTGCAGAGTCAGTTTATGGTTATATGTCAATTACTACTTCTACTTAGCCTGATTGCTAAGCAGTTCTAATGTTTTTATAAGTTTTCTCTATTACGCATTTGCATAGGGCAAAAATGCCAATAGAGAAGCGATCCCAACAAGGATGAAAACAACGCTAATAATGCTCTTAATTTTTTTCAATCTGCTGCGGCTATTGAGATCTCGGGCGGCGCCCCACTTTACTGCGACGCGATACATTCCAATCGCAGCATGCAACTCAACACATAGCAGCAGAGGCAAATACAGCAGCCATACGTCTTGTTGCCAAATCCTATCCGCACTACCAAAAGGACCAATGGTCTCTGGCGCTGCGCCTATTAACCACAAATGCACCGGCAGGGTTAGAAATATCACCACCCCCGTAGCGGCTTGCCAAACCCATAAACGAGTATCACCGTGATTAACCACATTAAGCTGCTTTTTAAGGGCTTTTTGCTGACGCAAGTTCAGTGGCATTTTATGAGCCGCAACTAATACATGTACCAACGTAATAACAGCAATAATCATCGCAATAATGGTTACTACCCAAGGATAGCCGTGTCCATCCGCCGTTAAGAAGCTCAGCTCCATGGCTTTGGCTACCCATGTCATCGCCTCTGCACCAAGCAATATCGACGACACCAATATCAGGTGGGTCCACAAAAATATTGCGAGAACAACCCCACTGACGCTTTGACTGATATCAAGCCAACCACTCAATTTACCGCGATTTACTATTCCCATTACGTACCTATCCATGCTGTAAAAGCTTTGCTGAACGACAACACCAATGTCGCTCACTAATCACTTACCAACCGTGAGATAGATCAATAAAAAAGCATTTACTCAAGCTATCGCTAATTTATCCAAACAAGAACAAAAAACCATAGTTAACTTGGACGATAGGCCTCTACCGGCACGCTCAGATCGCTGCCAATCACCAGATATGACACTAAGCTAAGCACACCAATAATAATTAGATAAATAATTAAACCCTTTGCGAGTTTACGTAGCCCTGTACGTTTAGTGGTTAAGCCCCATTTAACTGCCACTCTATAAAGACCAATCATGGCGTGGATCACCACCGCAGGTAGCAATAACGCATACAGTAACCAAGCGTTTTGATGGTAGACACGCTCAGCAGATAGATGCGGGCCAATCTCTGGATTAGCTATCATGGTAAAAAGGTGCACTGGAACTAAGAAGAATAGAACGAAGCCTGTCGCTAACTGCCAGAACCACGCATGGCTATCTTTGTGATTAATCACCGACATATGGCGTCGAAGTGCGCGCCACTGCCCCAGTTGTGCCGGAAAACGACGCAAAGCCACCGCAGCATGTACCATTACCACCAGCAGCATGAACACAGAAAACACCTTAGTCACAATCGGGAAGCCGTGGCCAGTAGAACTAAACATGCCGCCCTCTAAAAACTGCACCACTGTATAAAACGCGTCTTTACCGAGTAAGATGCTAGATTCAAAATGCAGATGAGCTAACAGGAAACAGCCCATCAGCACACCAGTGATACTTTGTATTTTGTCCGCTTTTGCAGATGCGGGGTGTCCATTTGTGCTTATGTAGGATGCTAACATGGTGTCCGTCTTGTTTATCTTACGCCTAGTAGTGGGATTTACACTGTAGCAAGATGTCTCTCATAGCGTTGTGCCACCACTTTCAATCGTGACCTTGCTCACCCTATTTCAGAGCAGCATTAGAGGCAGATCACAAACAAAGGGGTAAAACAAAAACAGTGGTAATACCTTTTAACCAATATTTTTCAGCGACTTGAATAAAACTTTCAAACAAAACAACGATCCTCGCTTTTTACTAACCATTGAAATATTGGGCTATTATCCGACCAATAAGTCGTTAGCTGAAAACATGAATATTATCCTCATCTCCTGCACCTTGTAGCGGTTTGGGTATACAATACGCCGATATATCTAGCAAACGAGAATTCCCATGCCTTGGATCCAACTAAGAATTGATACTGACGGCCCTCATGCAGACGCACTTAGCGATCAGCTGATGGAAGAAGGTTCAATTTCTATTACCTTTGAAGACGGTAAAGACACCCCTATATACGAACCAACTTTGGGTGAAACGCCACTGTGGAACCACACAGTCATTATTGCGTTGTTTGAGGCAGACCACGATTTAGCTCCAGTGGTTGAACGCCTGAAATTGCTACCTTACCTCGGTGAGAACTTCAGCCATAAGATTGAGCAAGTTGAAGACAAAGATTGGGAACGCGAATGGATGGACAACTTCCACCCCATTAAGTTTGGCGACCGCCTGTGGATCTGCCCAAGCTGGCGTGAAATCCCAGATCCAACAGCCGTTAACGTGATTCTAGATCCGGGCCTAGCATTTGGTACCGGAACCCACCCAACTACCGCGCTATGCCTAGAGTGGTTAGATGGCCTTGATTACCACAATAAAGATGTTATCGACTTTGGTTGTGGTTCAGGCATTTTAGCCGTTGCAGCGCTGAAGCTCGGCGCAGAGAAGGTCACAGGCGTTGATATTGATTACCAAGCCATTGAAGCCTCTAAAGCTAACGCAGAGCGCAATGGTGTAGAAGATCAGCTTGCACTGTATCTACCTGAAGATCAGCCTGAAGGATTAATCGCCGACATCTTAGTGGCAAATATTCTTGCCGGACCACTACGTGAACTGGCACCTTTAATTGCCGAAAAAGTAAAGCCTGGTGGACAACTAGCGCTATCAGGTCTGCTAAAAGAGCAAGCTGAAGAAGTTTCAGCCTTCTACAGCCAGTGGTTTAACATGGACGCGCCTGCTCACAAAGACGACTGGAGCCGCTTGACAGGGATACGTAAATAACGGTATTGCGCGGCGCACTCTGCGCCGCGACAGACTTCTCACCTAGCAAAAGTCAAGCAAAAAAGTTGCCCTCAGGTCATTTATTGACCTTTTCACAGGCTTGAAAAAGGCGTACTATAGCGCCCCTTTGACGAGCAAGGTGATTTGATAAATGCAGATTGGACCCTATCGACTGAAAAATCAGCTGATCGTGGCACCAATGGCAGGCGTCACAGACCAGCCCTTTAGAAATCTTTGTATTCGTTATGGTGCAGCCATGGCGGTTTCAGAGATGCTTTCATCTAATCCTGATGTTTGGGACACAGATAAAAGCCGCTTGCGTATGACACACGCAGGTGAAGACGGAATACGTTCGGTTCAAATTGCGGGTTCAGACCCTGAGTTAATGGCGAATGCTGCCGCTGTGAATGTACAGCAAGGTGCTCAGATCATTGATATCAATATGGGCTGTCCGGCGAAAAAAGTGAATAAGAAGCTAGCAGGTTCAGCACTGCTGCAAGATCCACAGCAAGTAGAAGCAATTCTTAAAGCCGTGGTCGCCGCAGTAGATGTACCGGTTACGCTAAAAATTCGAACGGGTTGGGCTCCAGAGCACAGGAATGGTGTTCATATCGCCCAGATTGCAGAAGATTGTGGTATTGCCTCGTTAGCCGTTCACGGCAGAACGCGACAATGCATGTATAAAGGCGAAGCCGAGTACGACACGATTAAAGCGATTAAAAAACAGATCTCGATACCTGTCGTCGCTAATGGAGACATTTTAACGCCAGAGAAAGCACGTTTTGTGCTGGATTATACTGGTGTGGATGCTTTGATGATAGGACGGGGCGCTCAAGGACGGCCTTGGATATTTAGGGAAATCCAACATTATCTGGATACAGGTAATAAGCTAGCGCCCGTTGAGACGGATGAAAAGCGTCATTTGATGCTGGAACACCTTAAAATGCTTTACGCATTGTATGGCGACTATAAGGGCATTCGTTTCGCAAGAAAGCACGTTGGATGGTATCTAAACCAAGAATCACAACGCGCTTTTCGAGCCGAATTTAATCGACTCGAGACCGTTGAAGAACAAGGTTCCATGGTGGAACACTATTTTGATGAATTTGCAGCAAATTAATAAAGAGCAGAATACCAATGTTTGATCAAACAACTCACACTGAAGTTCACCCACTTACTGTTGGCAAAATTGAAACCGCAAGTGGTGCTATCAAGCCACAATTGTTACGCGATGCGGTTAAGCGTGCAGTAACAAACTTTTTCGCTCAGATGGACGGGCAAGAAGCTGAAGAAGTATATGAAATGGTGTTAAGCGAAGTTGAAGCACCTCTGCTAGATATTATCATGCAACACACTCGCGGCAACCAAACTCGTGCTGCAAACATGCTAGGTATCAACCGTGGTACTTTGCGTAAAAAATTGAAAAAATACGGCATGAACTAAGACTCACGTCTTAAGCTGTTGTATTGAAACGGGCTTTCCAGTAATGGAAAGCCCGTTTTTGTTTATATGTACCCCCATATGTACCCCCGTTGTTTTGTTGCCCTAATCCTTAGTCCTTTTCAGTTTTCCCACAAAAATATCATAATGGAATAATCAGCTTCTTGCTATGGGTAGAAAGCCTCTATATCAACCGGTATACAAGTTGAGCTATTCATCACTTTGGTGGCGGACTCCTTTAAGGCGAGTTGGTTTCATAATACTTGCTACCTATGAATGCATTTGACCTAAAAGTCTCGAAGGAAAAGTACCAACTAAAAAGCCGCTATCTATTGATAGCGGCAAGTCTCAATTGCAGGGAGACAGTTAAGGGTACTACGACGAGTTTATAGCTTGTGGGACTCTGCAAGTTTAGCTTCAGAGTGACACACTGAACACGACTCTAGATTGTTGTGCTCAACGATAATCTCACCTTCAATTTCAGCGCCATCGATCGGCGCGTTAAAGATTGCTCCATTACTAATCATGTGTGATTTAAGCGGCTCTCCGCCACTGCTATGACAAGACCAACAAGTCGCTGCTGCTGGCGAGGTTAGCGAGAACTCAGCATCTTCAGAATAAGCATCACGAGTAACGAACATGCCTGATTTCTGAATATCATTAAGCTTCACCGAACCACTAACGTGACACGCTGTGCAGTCTTTAATGTTTGCAGGGTATTTCCAGTCACGAACCGCACCATCTTCTAGATTTTGCTCCTGTCTATCTCCAGCATGCAGTGCATGGACATATACAGACCAACCAAGATGATTTAGCACAGTGTCATCTGGCGCGACTTTAAGAGCATTAAATGTTTTGTCCCAAACAGCGATGTTAGGGTTATGACACGTTGAACATTGCTGCTCTAGATCATTACGACGAGAGTGCATGCCGTAGGCCATATCGCCATGACAAGCAGCACAAGCCTCATTGCTAACCACTTGGCGGCGACTATCTGCTAATCCTTGCATATCGAAAAATGCTGTGACTGAACGTAAGCGGTTTTGAATTGCATCATCACTAGTAGAAGGCTGTAATTCACCTGCCTTATTGATCATGATTGTTGACTCTATCGATACTGCACCCTTAGCATTCTCAGTTCCTGCAGGAATGATTAAGCCTGTATCGTTCTTACTTTGATCTGGATTAAGAGCACCTGAAATCACGAATGCAAATTGACCAGCACCAACAGAAACAACGTCCATCTCATTCAATTTAGCATTAACGCTATGGTCTGCCATACGACCCAGCTTACCGCCCTCTAACGTTTCCATAGTCAGCATGCGATAGTTAGTAGATGCATCCCATGCGAGAGTTGCCCGCAATGCTTTAAAATCTGGCATTTCAGTAACAGGCGATCCGCTTGCATCACGGATCTCCAACACTAATGCAATCTCGGCAGTGCTATAGTCATTGCCACCACGAGTACCGGTGCTCGGCGTCGCTTCAGCACTAATTACTTCAATGCTGAACATATCTCGGGCCGTTGCTAGCGCTTCAACAGGTGCAACATGAATTTCACTGACGTCGTGACAAACTCCACCACAAGTCATTGGCATATCAAAGCCATGACTTGGCGCATAATCACCTGAGTGACAAGTCGCACAAGCTTTAGCGTCATAACCCACTAACCAATCAGCAGCATTTGGTAGCTCGGTGCTATTTTCATTTTCATGACAGCTTAAGCAGTTCTTAGTTGATTCGACGTTAGTCAGATAACTTTCGAAGTGCCAGCGATGTGCACGTTCATTAAGCGTGCCTTTTCCATCTTTCTCACCAGTAGCATGACAAGTAGCACAAGCCTTTAAGTCATTGGCGTAATGCGGCGAGCGATCGTAATCATCGTAACGAGCGTAGGCAATATCAGTATGACAGCCTAAACAAGATTCAGTTGATACTATTTCACGCGTCGAGACCACAGCTTCACCGGACAGCATGAAATCAATTTCAGGCATAATATCTTGGACACTACCAATGACCGGTAAACCACCATAACTTTGAACACGTACCATAAAGCGTTGAGGTAATGCGCTGTCGTATTCATAGCCCTTATCGGTGGTATCAAGATCTAATATCGATGTAGGGTTAAAGACTGAGTAGGTACCATCTTCATTATCCGTTAAACAGGCATCAGCCTCACCTGTTGCAGAGCAAGTTACGTAACCAAACCCTTGACGTTGCGAGCCACCTAATTCAAGTGTGGCCAGTTGGCTATGTAAAAAGCGTACTGAAGGTAAGCCTTTAACAAGCTCATCTTTCTCATTGGTCAGCTTGAATGAAGCAGAACGAATACCTTGCTCATCAATGCCATAAGCTATGTACTCAAGGTTAAGTGTTTCTGCAGTGTTTGCGTACACTGGTGGCATAACGCCATCGGCTCCATCTTTACCATCAGATCCACAGGCAGCTATACCAAATGTCATCAATACCGCTAGCGGCATTCTGAATTGTTTGAGGTTCATCATCATTATCTCTTTTGTAATACCTAATATTAGGTACTCGCATTTTTAGCCCAGACTCTGAACCACAACTTAATAAAACATTAATTTCTACATTTTGTACGCATTTTGTGATCTAGGAACGATTATATTTAACTAACTGATTATCAATGTTATTTCATCATTAAATTATAAATAAACAACTAAATAACTAGTACCTTTAAGCTGAAAAGCCTTGTTTGATGATAATAAACACATAGCCTATGTATTAGATTTTTAAACTCTTGTGATTTAAGCTCTAACGAAAGTAATGAGAAGTGACAAACATGGCGAAACAGGCTAGAAGTAAGCCGTTTTAAAATCGATTAGTAGCTGTTTTACAACATTGACTCACAAACATAGACCTCCTATGTATTTTTAATCGAGAAGCTCTAACATTGCTTAAACTGCTAATTAGTTCGCGTCACTCCGAAGTATGACAAAGCTGTCACTTTGCAGCGGGCTCAGCTCAAATTCATTAGATTAACAACTTTTCCTAACTCGTTTTTCGTTAATATTAACTAAAAATCTAGGCCAGTAACGCCTAAGCAATAAACTCTCAATGACCCAATACAGTCCCGATAGCGACAAAAGCACCATTAACACTGCAAGCAGCCAACTAAATGGATTGTTGAAACTTCCTTGATTGAGGTAATCCATAAAGTGTAGTTTAAACATCAAATCGGCAAGCTCTGTTTGTTGATTCTTATGGCCGACTAACTGTCCATTGACTGCATTAATGTAGATCCGTGTTGATAAATCATCCGCCATATTGACTTGCCACATAGGGTTACATTGTTTTGGCCAATCAGGACTTAACGTAAGCTTATTAATGCTGGCAACTTCCCCTGGTCCCATATAACTTTCTATGGCTAACTGCATAGCGATTTGTTTATCAATGACAAAGGGCTTGCCAGTATAGGCATGGCGCAACGATTGTTGCTGACATTCATGTTGATACCGCTGAACCTGCTCATCCAATAGGTAAACTGGCTGCTCAGCAAGCATCTGTAATTTAAGCTGCTCAACAGTATTGTTTGGGAATAGGCTCAATACTTCCTCAGCACTAAGCAGGCGCTCAGGTGTAATTTTAAGCGCTGTGGGTGCAATATGATGACTATGGTTGTAAACCATGCCTTTTAGCTCATCATGGGGCGTTAGGTTAAAGTATACACCTGTGATTAACCATATCAGTAACTGCAGACTCACGATTACGCCGAGCCAGTAATGTAGCACTCTAATCCAACGTCTAACGGACCTAGTCTGCATTAAAGGTATCTCCGTCTGCGCTGCCAGACTAAAAGTAGTCCTGCGACAACAGCTATGATGGAGATAAGCGCTGTTGTTAGCAGTAACTTATTATCAATAGCCTCACCATCATCGTAATCCATAATGTGCCATTTCCAGAACAGATCGAACAGCCTCCAATAATCGTGCCTGCGGGTAACAACCTCGCCACTCTTGGCAGATATATACAAGGTACTGCTGACACTATCATCAAACTCAATTTTCCAAACAGGTAGGTGCCGCTCGGCAAGTTCGCTAGGTGGATCCTCGCTGATGAATGTTATCTGCAGTAGCTTGGCAGCCGATGAAATTGACTGTTGATGCTGCAATCGCCGTGCTATCGCAATAGCTTGCTGCTCACTCAACAAGTCAACTAGCTTGCCATTGCTAGCATCAATTAACAGTGTTTCACCCTTTAGCTTGAGTTGATAATAGCTTCGCTGGCTTAGGACTTTAAGGCTAATAGCTTCAGCCTCAGGGTAACGCTGATAAACCTCTTTAATCGAATAACCGAACCTATCTGGAGCCAAATAATTAACTTCAGCAGCTTTGATATGGTCACTTCGAATATAACTAAGATCCATGAGGACGAAATAGCTACCCGTTAGCGCCCAAATCGAGATAGGTATTGCTAGAAGTAGCATCAGCCAACGATGTAGTTGATGGGCAGACAACTTAATTTTAAATGAACGCAATGTAATAACAGTCCCTATTTACATCTCGAATTATTCGCTAAGCTAATCAATATGGTAGCCGTTTTATAACGACCAGCTGAACGCAAAGTAGTATCGACGCCCCATCAGGTCATAGGTCATGGTATTTGTATTGCCATCGGTATAACTCTGGTGATATGGCGCCGCTTTATCAAACAGATTATCAACTCCTCCCGTTAAGGCAATAGCATCATTAAGTTGGTAGCGAACTTGGAGGTTATGGTATGCCACCGCATCTACGCTGTCGCCAATATCCCCCTGATTTGCATATTGATCATCCGCGGCTCCAATATACTGAATGTTGTAGCTATAGCGCCACTTTGTATCACTAACATCAAAATAGAGATTTGAACGCCACTTAGTATAACTACCGTCATAACCTATGGTGCCAGCACGAGACTCTACCGGCGCTCCAGCGTACGTTTGAATGTCATACTGATCTAGATAACTGACTTCCCAGGTGGTATTGGTGGTGAACCTGCCCAAATCCTTTTGATAGAACAGCGCCATATCGACACCAGAGACTTTTTCAGTGGCCGCATTGCCTAACTGGGTTTGCAAGTACTCTATTTCACCTGTCATTGGATCACGCGTAAAGTGTTCGTCACTGCAAAACGGGTGCGACATACCATTGCTGTCGTAACATGCCGCGAGTTTGCTTGAACCATTAACCGAATTAATCGCATTTTCAATACTGATTTTGTAGTAATCGAGGGTAATGCTTAACCCCTCAACAACAGCCACATCCCACACAATACCAGCGGTAAAGGTGTCAGCCTCCTCCGGCTTCAAATCAGCATTGCCACCACGGTCAGTCAATATCGTGCCTTCTTGTACGTAATCTGTTGGTACGCTTGCGGCCATACAATTAGCGTAGCGATTAGAGTTGGGATCAAGTTGAGTCCATTCACTACAAGGATCAGTAGTGTTCATGTAACCCTGATCGATACCACCAAATAATTCTGGAATATTGGGAACCCTAAAAGCTGTTGATTGCGTTGCACGTAGTGTCAACTCGTTATTTACAGCCCACTGTAAACCAAGCTTATAATTGGTATCGCCACCGAATGTGTCAAAGTAGGAGTAGCGAACAGCTGCGGTCAAATCTACCTGCTTGGCAAAAGGTAGATCGCTGAGTAGCGGCACCAAAGCCTCAAAATAAATCTCATCAGCAGTGTAGCTACCATTAATCGCATCTTGCTGCGCAGTATTAGCATCACCGCTTATTTTAAGCGGGTCGGGATCATTCCAACCTTTCTCTTTACGGTGCTCTACACCGGAGGCGAAGCTCATCGTGCCAGCGGGTAACTGCCATAAATCACCAGTGATATTTGCAGTAACGCTAAACTGCTCGTTGCCACCATTGTCTTTCATATCAAACAAGAAGTAATCTAACATCTCAGACGTAAGCGAGTTCTCGCCCCACAAGTCGGCACAGGGAATATTAGGGTCGCTACTGCATAGGTTATAATCTGTTGCTTCTGCCAGTCTGGCATTGTTAATCACATTGCTGACTTCATAAGAGCCTCGATTGCTGCCGTAATTGATCGCGACATCCCACTGCCAGCTGTTATCTAGCTCACCTTTAAAGCCTGAAACCACACGCCAAGTATCAGCGCGAATATTAAACTCACGTGGCGCTTCAGCTAACCTGCGACTATTAAGTAAAAAATCTTGTTCTGTTGGATTTGACTCATGCCAAGCGGGAATAACAATGCCAGAGACAGTTTGCGGAGTCGCTGGCAGTTGAGAGGTTCTGTGGGTATACATCGCCTCGGTAAAAAACTGGGTGCTATCGGTGACATCATATTCACCGTATGCAAATAGATTAATACGCTCATTTGGCTGCACTGCATTAAAATATTGATAATAATTATCACGCTCACCGCCATAAGAGGTCGAGCCGTCTGGTAGAAGTTGCACCTCATCGCCAATAGGTTTTCCATTTTCATCTAGAAAATGACCACGTCCTCCCGGCAAAGCGCTACTGCCGCCACATACTAGCTCGCCGTTATCTTCGGTGAGCGGGCAAGCTGCACGGCTTAGCATATCAACCGCTTGGGTTTTATCGTAACTCATTGCAACATAAGCGCTGCCTCTATCACCGACATGGCCTAACGCAATATCAAACTGATATTGTTCGCCATCACCTTGCTCAGTGATCCCGGTGCGCGCTTGCAGCTCAACCCCATCGATTTGCTGCTTAGTGATGATATTAACCACTCCAGCTACCGCATCTGCGCCATACACCGCAGATGCACCATCTTTAAGCACTTCAATGCGTTCAATCACACTCACTGGAATGGTATTCAAATCAACCGATGAGTTGGCGCCAGTACCGCTATTAACCATGCGGCGGCCATTTAACAGCACTAAAGTGCGGTTAACCCCCAAGCCTCTTAAATTTACTTGAGTGGAACCATATCCACCTTCAGTCCAGTAAGCATTGGTCTGGTTACCGGCAAACCCAGCTGAAGCCGACATCCGTTGCAGCAACACATCAACAGAAGTCGCTCCTGTTTTCTCAATATCCTCAGCGGTAAATACCGTCATTGGCGCAGTAGAGGTTATCTCTTCACGAAAGATGCGGCTGCCGGTAACAGCCATGCGCTCTATTTTGTTAGATTGTTCAGTGCTTTTAGTTGTTGAATCAGCGAGTGTTTGCACCTCGATATTGGTGTCAGCGCTATAAACGTGAAACTGAGGTAGAAGGCCTAAAGAAAGTGTAATTGCACTCATCACTGCAGAGCGATACATAAACAGTCCTATGACAAATTTGTTTTGATTATGCAGCGATTTATAAACGATTGATGACAGATAACAATTAAAACCCAACTAACTGCGACACTGTGCCACACCCTAGTGTGACATAGCTTGTAAATCAGCTATTTATGCCAAGTTATACCCCACTTGAAAATGCTCGTTTCAGAGGTGTTGCGCTAGTTCAATTTTAGGCGCGTTAACGTGGAAATGGTTATTCCCTTTTAAGTTGCCGCAACAACGAAGTGGGCTTGCACAACGCCTTCTTCGATGGGCGTTTCTTATATAAAAAGCATGGGCTTTACTCTGTGTTATTGATTTTACCAAGGGAGCGACCATTAGCTGCAATCAATGCCTCGCCTACATGGATGTAGGTGCTTAGGTTCAGCTTGAAGCTATGAACCTGTGACTAAAACCCACTAAACTCCCTCTGAATCTTGCATTTCCAGGAAGGATGGGGATAGTTTTGTTCAAAAAGCAGGCTAACTAGCGATATGTTTGATAATAAAACGCAGTAATGTGACGATAACGCCCCTTAGGGAGCAGCAAAATAAAAAAGCCCATGAAGGGCTTTCGAACACTTAAACCACTAACAGAAAATTCTAAAGATTTGGTGAGTAATCAAAAGAGCCAGATGCAGACGCGTCAACAAAGTTGTCGACCGGCTTTTTCTTATTCAATACGCCGTTAACCATATTGCTTGGAAAGCTCTCAATCCGCGTATTGAAAATAGCAACGTTTTGGTTAAACACTCGCAGTGCTGCACCAACGTGTTCCTCTTGATTAACAATCTCTGCCATGTTCTTGCTAAATGACTCTGATGCCTTCAATTCAGGGTAGCTTTCAGAAACAAATCTTAAGCTCTGCATCAACTGCTCAGAGACATTGCTCACTTCGCTACAGCGACTAGGTTCAATCTCTTTACCATCGAGCTGCTCAACACTGTTTCTCAGTGCTGCTATTTTTTTAAATACATCAGATTCAAACAGCTTATGTTCATTCAGCACTTTTTCCAATTCAGGCAAAATGCGCATACGTTGTCTTTCAATAACAATCACATCGTCCCAAGATTGCTGTACTGATTTATGCTCAGAAACAATACTATTATATAGTGCGATAATGGTACCAATGACAGACACTATAATGGTACCAGCGATTACTTGTTCAAACATTATCAGTTCCTAATTATATATTTTACTATGGACGTTACGGGTATATTGCATAAAAGTTTCAAGCGATGTTTTTTCGAGCAATTCTTCGGTGAAGTTATCGAATGTAATATAACCTTCTAAAGGAGGTAGAATATCAACATCAACCTGTGAAACTAACAGATGACCATTTTTATCCGCTTCAATAGTTAAATTATTGTACTGCTGTGCTAATGCCTCAATGTTTAACATCATCTTCGGCGTTAAAAATTGTGCAACCGCTATTTGAGTTTCACCTTCACTGTAGAATTTTTTATCAAAAGAAATCAGCGAAGGCTTAAAGGTTTCATAACCCGCAGATTTAACCACGCTACCTGAATTAGAGATTTTTATGCCTTTATGACGATCGTCCCCACTCATGACAACACCATAACGCCAGAATGTCTTGTACTCATAGTAGACTCTTTTATTCTTACCAAAGCCTTCAGTACGCTTAATTTGGTTAGTATGCTCAGAGCGAACCAACACAAAGGCGTTTACTCCTGCAAATTCATCACCAAGTTCAAGTAGATAAGCAGCGACACAGTTACTATAGTTGCCACGTTGAAAATCGTGATATGCTGAGCTACTTAATGATTTCATTGTTGCGCCATGGCGCAGCAACAACACCTTGTTATAAACAGCTTTAGTTTGCTTATTAACGTAGTTTACAAATTTGTCTTTTTTATCTTTCTTTAAATTAGCAGTAAACTTAACTAGCAGATACATTAGCGCAAGAGTTGCCACTGTAATGATAAAACCATTACTTGAACTGGAGCCATATGTATACCTCGACTTCAATGAAGTTATATACATCCAACCAATGTAACTAGCAGGCACTAATACTATTAAGCTATGCAAAACATTTACCGAACGACTACAAAGAAAACTGTAGAATAGGTCTCCTTTTTTTGCTTGGTATTCGTCCACTAACTCGGTTAATTCATCGACGGACTCAGATTTCTCAACCCTTTGCAGCACCTCATCCATGTAAGCAACGCGGCGATGATATTTATCACCTTTTAGCCACAAATTAATTTTATTATCTTTAAATGCCATTAAAAAACCTAAAGGGGCGAACTTAACTCGCTCTAAATATAAGAATTTATTAATCGTCATTATATTGATAAAAGCCATCAAATTAATCACCAGCTAACAATAAGCAGCACATAAATAGTAAAACAGGTAAATTTACCAGCATGAATCGGCACTATTGAATACTCAAATTAAAACTTAACCTAATACTATTGAGTGTGAATAATTTTGACGCTGAATGAGATTTTGCTACATTAAACCTCTAGGGAATTTCGTGAGCTTAATCATGCCAAATATCATTATTTTTCTATTAATTATCCTTTACTCTGTCACTGCAACTGCAGAGCCCATAGCAGATCTACCCGAGCCAGTAACCAATAATGCAGTTGCTTTAGTCACTGTGGACTCTGCCGATTACTTACTCAGTTTCATGGGAATGGGGCAAAATAAAAACTATCAGGCTATCCATAATAGATCATGGGCAATAGAAATAAGCAAGGCTGACGCTCAATGGCAACAACTCCCTCCAGTACCACACATCAGTGACTTAAGTGGCCGCCTAGCTGCAATTGCTGTTGGCATTAACAGTGATGCTTACCTTTTTGGTGGCTTTACTGTTTCAAGTGATCATCAAGAGCTATCGACTGCCGATAACTATCGCTTCTCAATTAAGGATAAAAGCTATACTCGCATCGCCGATATGCCGGTAGCTGTTGATGACACCAGCGCACTGGTTTATCAAAACCGATATATCTATCTACTAAGTGGCTGGCATCAACATGGCAATGTCAATTTAGTGCAGGTGTATGACACCCAAACTGATACTTGGGCCCAAGCTAGCCCCTTGCCTATTCCTGCAGTATTTGGCCAAGCTGCTGGTATTGTTGGCAACGAGATAGTCATATGTGATGGCGTAACAGTTACTCCTCAAATCAACCAGCCGAGGACGTTCACAGCATCACCAGTTTGTTTATACGGAAAAATAAAAGCTGATAATCACTTACGTATCGATTGGCAGTTGCTACCTCATTATTCACAACAAGTTATAGGTAACTTGCCACAACCGGATGCAATGGCTCATTACCGAATGGCTGCAGCTGGTGATAAAGAGCATCAACAGATCATTTTTGTTGGTGGTAGCAGCAACCCATACAACTATGACGGCATTGGTTATAACGGCCAACCAAGCCATGCCTCAGATATAATGCACCGTTTCGATCTAGCCTCCCATCAATGGCTTCCAGCCGAGCTAGTAGCAACGCCATCGATGGATCATCGTGGCCTTATTATTTATAAAAACCAATCACTTCGCATTGGCGGTATGCTTAAACAACAACAGGTAAGTAAAAGCGTATTGAGCGTACCTCTAAAGTAAGGTTTTGACCGCTAAAGTGTGATTACCCGAGCATTTTACTCAAGTAATGATTGAGAACACATTAAGATGCAAATAATATACTTGTTATATTAATTTGTTGGAGTGCCACCATGTCTCAATCAAAAGAAGTGCAACTTAATACTCGTGTCGGCGAGTTGGTCGCTAATGACTTTCGTACAGCTCATATTTTCAGTCAACATGGTATCGACTTTTGTTGTGGCGGCGGTATTACGCTAGATCGCGCTATTTCTCGTTTTAATGCCGATGAGGATGCATTGCTCAATGCACTACTCGCACTCGATGAAAATACGGTCACCAACCAAGGGCTTACCGAGCTGCCACTGCCTGATCTGCTTAATTATATCGAGGCCACTCACCATACCTTTGTCAGAGAAAAAGCGCCGCTTTTAGTCGAGTACAGCCAGAAAATGGTACGTGCTCACGGTGAAAACCACAGTGAGATAAAGCCGTTAGCAGGTTGGATTACAGCACTGGTTGATGATTTGATGCCACACCTGATGAAGGAGGAACAGATCCTGTTTCCAGCGATTTTAGGACTGCATAATCAAGTTGAAAACCAAACTTGTTTTGGTCACATCAGTAACCCAATCAATGCGATGCAATATGAGCATGATGATGCGTTGCAGATTATGGAGAAGATTAGCGAGCTCACTAACGGCTTTCAACCGCCAGAGCATGCTTGCACCACTTGGCGCGTTTGTTATGCCAGCCTCGCTGAATTCGATGCGGATCTAAAACAACATATCTACATTGAGAACAACGTATTGTTTCCAAAAGCCATTGCGTTAACGGCTTAAAAAAAGGCTCACATTTGTGAGCCTTTTTTTTAAATAGCAGTTTGGTTTAGTGGAGACCAATTCATTGACGCTTGCTTTTGTTGAATAAGCTGCTCAATTAACTCTCTTATCTTTGGCTCTGCATCGATAAATTTACTCATATTTGCACCGCCGCGGCGAGCATCATAGATAGCTTCACCGTCTAAACGGCCGTCACGAAATACCTTAATTTCGGCATAGACCATGTAAAGCGCAAGATCCCACGCCCAATTGGCCGTATAGGTCGCTGTCCACTCACACTGCTCATCTGCATTTAGCTCTTCGATAATACGGTAATTAATCTTCTTCTCAGCAAGAATGGTTTCCATCTCCTTTAGAAAACCTTCGCGTACATCAGGATTCTTTTGGATACAAACCTCAGCATTATTACTGACCTGCACCGGGTCGACTCGTTGCTTTATAGAGCAAGCACTGGTTAATAGTAATACCGTAATGGCAACAAATAGTTTTTTCATGATAATCCTTATCTAATATAAAACTTTGTTTATTATTAATATTTAGCAGAGCGGAGAATACCAATATCGAGAAGGATAACAAGCGATCACGAAAAAAAGTACAGTGGAAAACTGAGTTAAAACAAGCTAATTGAGTTGCTCTAATTGAAATATAGATTTAATTTGTATGTGTGGAAGATATTTTCCTGCGACTGATAACATGTCAGCACCAAACCCAGGGTTGAGCCACACAGCCTGGCAGCCTGCTTGCCTTGCACCAGCCACATCGCTATTAGCACTATCGCCAACGTGCAGTATTTGTTCTAATGGAATATCTAAACGACTAGCAGCCTGTATAAACATATCAGCAGCGGGCTTTTGCTTGAAGCCCTGCCCTGGGTGCAATACAAATTCCAACATTTCGCCTAAACCAATGCGCTGATAATCGACATTGCCATTGGTAACACCAATCAGTCGATAACGTTGTTTCAACCTCGCGAGTAGCTCCAGCACTTGCTTTGATACTGAAAAGTGACTTCGATGTAAAACAAAGTGGTCAAATACAGCTGTCGCGCCTGCTTTAGCCGTATGTGCATCGTAACCCAATTCAACTAAGCCACATTCAAGCATGGCTTGCCGAGCAAGACTCGGGTCATGGCGCAGTTGCGGGTGCTGCTTTATCAAGGTTAACTTTAATCGATGCCAGTCACCTATTTGCCATGCTTGAGACTTAGGGTATTGCTGATTGAGAAACTGTTGCGATGCCGCCTCAGCTTGACGAATAATAGGGCGATTATCATATAAGGTGTCATCGAGATCGAAGCTGATGACGCTAAAAGGCTGTGGCCGTAGATAGATCTTCATGATTTACCACCTCGCTTCTTCGCTCTGGGGTGCGCGCCGTCGTATACCTTGGCTAAATGTTGAAAGTCCAAGCTCGTATAGACTTGGGTTGTCGATAGGTTCGCGTGACCCAGTAGTTCTTGTACCGCGCGCAGATCTGCACTCGATTCAAGCATATGGGTCGCAAATGAGTGCCGCAGTTTATGGGGATGCACCTTAACATTCAGCGCCTGCTCCTGCCCCCATTTAGCCAGTCTGGCTTGAATGCTGCGGTGCGCCAAACGTCGACCTTTAGCGGTGACGAACAGTGCATCATCTTCACAAGCAATATCTCGCTTAGTATCAAGCCACTGAGAGATTGCAGTTAGTGCTAACTTACCAATCGGCACGATACGTTCTTTACCGCCCTTACCCAGCACCTTTACTTGCGCTTGGGAAAATTTAATATCGCTGACATTCAAGGCTGCCAGCTCTGCCAATCGTAACCCTGAAGAGTAAAACAGCTCCATTATCGCTTTGTCTCGGTAACTTAACGGATCGTTAGCATCAATTTCTAACAGATGGGTTACCGAGTCCACATCCATATTTTTAGGTAAAGGCTTAGCTTGCTTAGGTGCGCTGAGATTAAGTGCTGGATTAACGGAAACTTGCTCTTCTCTGAGTAAAAAATCAAAGAACTGTTTAATTGACGACAAGGTAAGGGATAAAGAGCGTGGACTTAACCCTTTACGGTGTAGTTTAGCGATAATGGCTTGCAGTGATTCGTGCTTTAGCGCAAGCCAGTCATCATCAGCTGAAAATACGGCTTCGACCCGCTTTAATTCAAACAGATAGTTTCTGACGGTATAAGCTGAAACTTGCCTTTCAGTCCTTAAGTATCGTTCAAAATCGATAAGCCAAGGTGACGTGCCCGAAGATACATTGTCAGCCATAAAGCCTCGCTATTAAATTTTGGGCAACTGATGATCCAGTAACTGTTTGAGCTGCGAAAGTAACAGGTGATCCATATCAGGATGAAAATGCATCGGATCTGAGCTTGCGATAGCAAAGATCACTTGGCCGCACTCTTGCGATAATCGAGATAAAGCGACTGAACCGACTTCTGACCCAAATAGACGTTTTGACTCTTCATTGGTTAAACGGCCAAAGTAGTAACCTGAATCTAAGCGTTTTTTCCAGATCTGCGACAGTTCACTATCAATATCATGTACTGTAATTAATCGTACATGGCTGAACTGAAACTGCTCTTTTAAACCACTTGATAATACTTGGCGTAACTCACCCATATCTTCACATTTTAGCATCTGCATCGACAATGCACTGTTAAACATGTAGATCTGCTCATTACGAGATGCCATCGCTAATAAAGAGGTAATCTCCTCTTCAAGCTGAGACACCCGCTGACGCAGCGACTCTTGCTGTCGTTCAACTAATGAAACCGCACCGCGCTCTGCATGAGGAATACGCATAGCCAATAATAACTCTGGATAACGGCTAAAAAAATCAGGGTTATCGAGCAGGTACTCTCTAATCAATATTTCATCAAAAGGAGGTTGCTGTTTCATGTTGCTATCTGTCATTGAGGAATTTGTCCATCATAAACGTGTTCAGCAGGTCCGGTCATCCACAGTGGCTTACCTTCACCATCCCAATTGATCATCAAGGTACCGCCGGGTAGATCAACGCGCACATTTCTTTCAAGCTTTCCTTGTAAAATACCCACAACAACAGCTGCACAAGCACCTGTGCCACAGGCTAATGTCTCAGCCGCGCCGCGCTCATAGACTCGCAGTTTTATATAACCTGGGTTTACCACCTGCATAAAGCCAACATTAACGCCCTTTGGGAATCGTTCATGTTGAGTCAATTCACTGCCAATGGTGTCGACATCGGTATTAGCGACATCGTCGACATCAATGACGCAGTGAGGATTCCCCATAGAAACTGCACCACAAAGGTATGTCCCGCTAGATGCCATCAGTAGGTAGGTTTTCTCTACTTTCTTAGCATTAAAAGGTATTTTCGATGGCTCAAGCATAGGAATACCCATGTTGACCGTCACCTTACCATCACGCTCTAGCCTCAGCGTTATCTTGCCTGATGAAGTACTGACTCGGATTTTATGCTTTTGGGTCAGCCCTTTATTGCGGACAAAACGTGCAAAACAGCGTGCGCCATTACCGCACTGTTCAACTTCGCTGCCGTCGGCATTAAAGATCCGGTAGTGAAAATCAAGATCAGGGTCGTACGGAGGCTCCACCAACAATAATTGATCGAACCCGATGCCAAAATTTCTATCGGCTAAACGCTTGATCTGATCAGGAGAGAAGAACACATTCTGTGTGACCCCATCAACAACCATGAAGTCATTGCCTAACCCGTGCATCTTCGTGAATTGAATCAAGATGGACTTCCTTAAAGGTAACCGTAGCGGATAGTGCTTATCACGCTACATTCTATATATTGAGTTTACGGCAGTAACTGCTCACCTTGCCACAATTGTGCAAGTTTTTCTCTTTCACGGATAACGAAAGCTTTATCACCATCAACCATTAACTCGGCAGCACGTGGACGCGAATTGTAATTCGAGGCCATGGTAAACCCGTAGGCGCCGGACGATCGAATTGCCAAGTAGTCACCGGCTGCAATATTCAATTGACGATCCTTACCTAAGAAGTCACCCGTTTCACAAACAGGGCCAACAACGTCATAACTTTGCGTATCACCACCACGATCGATTGCAGGAATAATTTTTTGCCACGCACTGTACAGAGAAGGTCGAATCAAGTCATTCATTGCGCCGTCAACTAAAGCAAAGCGTTTATCGCTATTCTCTTTAAGGTACAGCACTTGAGTGACAAAGATACCTGCATTGGCGGCAATCGCTCTGCCTGGTTCAAAAATTAGCTTAAGATCTCGACCACCTAAACGCTCCAGTAGAGCAGCAGCATAAACATCTGGTTGTGGCGGTACTTCATCATCATAAGTCACCCCTAGACCACCACCGACATCAAAGTGCTTAATCTCAATGCCTTGATCTGCAAGCCGGTCAATTAGCGCTAACATTCTGTCCATAGCGTCTAAAAAGGGTTTTATTTCAGTAAGCTGAGAGCCAATATGACAATCTACACCTTTGATTTCGATACCAGCTAACTCTTTAGCGCGCAGGAAAATAGCTTCAGCTTCTTCCATCGCAATACCAAACTTATTCTCTTTAAGACCGGTCGAGATATAAGGATGTGTGCCGGCATCTACATCGGGGTTAATCCGCAATGACACTGGCGCAATTTTGCCCATGCGCTGTGCAACAATACTTAATTGTTCTAGTTCAGCCGCAGATTCGACGTTAAAGCAGTAGATACCTATCTCTAACGCCATCTCCATTTCGGCCACTGTTTTACCAACACCTGAAAATACCACTTTAGCAGGATCACCACCGGCTTCTAATACTCTTGCAAGTTCGCCGCCCGAGACAATATCAAAACCACTTCCCAAGCGCGCCAGTACATTTAATACTGCGATATTAGAATTGGCCTTAACTGCATAACAGATAAGGTGTGGATGATTAGCGACGGCATTATCAAAAGCATGCCAATGGCGCTCTAATGTCGCTCGCGAATAGATGTAAAGAGGCGTGCCATGTTGCTTAGCTAATTCGGCAACTTGGCATTGTTCGGCATAGAGCTCGTCTGCTTGATATATAAAATGATCCAACGTCTTTAATCCTTTTTACTTTCTTCGCTTTGCTTTGGCTCTGCGTCAGGCGACTTTGTATCTGTCGCGGCTTGATTAACGTCTTGTGGAGGCGCTCTAAAAAGTGCACTTTTTTGCCCACAACCTAAAAGTACAAGGCTACCAAGCCCGAGTAATAAAAACAGTCTCATTTTTTTCAACATCGATGACCCTTAGTGCAATAACTTGAACTGAGGTAACATCAGTCAATGTCTTGCTGTATGGCAAAAAATAGATACCTTGATGTTTGCAGACTAGGCTATTCACAGTCAACCCTCTAGCGCATTTATATCGGTAGTTTTTATCTGTTATTTTTCGATATTTGGCACTAACAAATAGTATAAAAATGTAATTTTGACGCTGAAATCTGCTTCTATGTGATATTTATCTGGTTTTAATGCAAATAAAGCTCTCAAAATCTCTTTAGTTAAAAGCATAAAAATTACTTATAAACATAAGCTTAAAAAGACTTAATTACTCATTCTGCGTTCACTAAAATAATAACCATAAAATTAATGTGATTGGTAATCACCGATTGGATTGGTAATATATGTGTTAGTAGCTTAACACTGAGGGATAATTCGCATGGCTATTACAGATTTTGAATTTCATCAACTAGCAGATGAAATGTTCCAAGCAATTGATAGTGCGATAGAGGTACTCATTGACGAAGAAGATGCCGACGTCGATGTTGATGGTTCAGGTAATGTATTGCAGTTAGAGTTCAACGGTGATTCTAAAATTGTAATCAACAAGCAAGAGCCGATGCATGAGATTTGGCTTGCCACTCAATTTGGCGGCTACCATTTTGCTTATGTTGACGGCAAATGGTTAGACCAACGCAACGACAACGAATTTATGCCATTTGTCATTGAATCTATTTTTAAGCAAAGCGGCCTGAAACTAGATATTAAGTAACGGTTGATTCAATTATTTGATAAAAAGAGGAGTATAAAGACTCCTCTTTTTTTGCCTGAACAGCCCCTAAAACTCTGCTTCATAGGCCTCTTTTGAGACGCCAAAAGGCAACGCTATCAGCTTGCCATTCAGACGTTCAAGCTTAAAAAACTGCGGCATGTTAAATTGTTCTCGCTCCAGAATTGAATCATTAAAAGCATGGTGATGACTAACTTGGCTCACCAAGCCTTCAATATCAATTTCCTCCTGAACATAATGATTGAGTGCATTGTTCTCATCTAAGATAAATACATCTAACCCTTCACTTCTTGGGCGTAAGAAATACTGGATTGCCCCCCTAGCGGCATAATCTTGGATCACCGAAGGGATCTTCGAAAACGGCTCATTGCCAAGCTCTGGTCTTGGTATTTCAACTAACTTTCTTTTTGATAGCTGCTGGTAAAAAGACTTAGCATCACTCAAATTTTCGAAATGCATGCCTCTATTGTTAAAGAAAATACCGTAACGTATCTTGCCCACTTTAAGCGGATAAACCAATGTTGATGACTCTTGTGCATCACGACCTAAACGTACCGTTCTATCGAGTAAATTTTTAACGCTACGTTCAGTCTGCGAACGTAACTTACTCGCACAACTAATAACTTCCATAGCCACATCTTGTGATGCTCTTCTCATACCTGGAGTAACAAAAGCCAAAGTATCTAACAGTGCTTTTTGTCCTTCAAAATGATGGCAATGCCACTCACCCCAGCTGTTTAGACTGATAACATCGATGGAGCCCAACATATTGCTGCAGCTTTTACCCATAGAAAATACATTACTGTTTAGATAATCAGCCATTATCTCTTGGCCAACCCATTGCTCTGTTGGATCGCTATTAAAATTGAGCAGGAACACCAGTTTCTTAAAGTGCCAAGGCTGGCAGAGTGCTAACTTTGAGACTTTCATCGAACCAATATCAATTAAACCCACTAACCGATCCGCTGCCGTTGTTAAAAAAGTCGCTCTTCGCTTACTCTTCTTAACTTCATACCAGCGCGTGCCCTCAACAGATACGCCATTCAGTGAGGCCCATACCAATAATTTAGCCTTACTTTTTGAGTGATAAACCGCACTATGTTGTAGAAAGTTTCTTGGATGGGGCGCACAGCGATACAGATAATAGTTTCTATCTTGTTCACTATAAATAATCGACAGGTGAGACTCTGTTAGCGAGCGACTCCAGAGTTGGTTGAGCGTCATAATCTGATGCTCATCTTCACTAAAGTAAGTATGTAATTTGCGGGTCAGTAAACCCAACTCTGATATTCTAAGGCTCTCACTCAATCGATGTGCCGAAGCAAAATGCAGCAAGGTTTGATAGCTGCCTAACATTAGCTCATTGAGTTGTTCATTAAACCATTGCAGCTGGCCACAATGCCAATGCTCACAATTATCCAGAGTTTCAACTAAGCTCGGTGCCCAGCCCCAATCTTCGACCAACTGATGGATCTTATAATAACGCCAGTCTTTCGCTTGCTCTGGCAAACTCAACCTAACACCACATTTAAGATAAAAGCAGCGTCGCGTGATCTCTAACCTTCTTGCATCACCAAGCTTTAATAAATAGCTTTCGATTGACTCATACAACAAGTAGTAGGCGTCATTACCCGCTGAGAAATCTCCTTCTAAGGTTCGCTGCCAAATACGTTCGCTCACCAATTGTGTATTAGGATATTCACTAGCATAAGCCTCTAAAAGTAGCACTTTCAATAATGCTTTATGGGGTTTTTCCACGCCTTTATAGAGCTGCCATAATGACGCACCAAAATACTCACTCGCTGGCAGTGATTGGGCGTCTCCGAGTGAGAGTAAATGAGAGTTTTTTACAGCATTAGGCCACCAGGCAATCACTTTTCCCGCAAGCCTGAAGTGACTCCGGTAGAACTCTTCTAGTAATAACCAATGCTGAGCACTACCACTGTGCTCATGTCCCATACAGTTGTATAGATCAGCTTGATCTTCTTGGGCCATGATGAACTGTTCAGGATGAACTAAATAGATATTAACTTCGAAATCATACTGGGCGAACCACTCGGTCAACAAAGTCGCTTTCTGGGCTAATAATTCACACTGATTCTTACTCATTAATTTGCTATGGATAAGCCAAACATCAATATCACTCTGTGAGTTTTGTCCGAAGCTCGCAGTACTGCCCATACTATAAACCCCTTCAATCATAGGGTTATGCTTATTGGTATTTACAGGAACTTGGAGATTCAGCGTGTCACAGGCTTCAAAATCTTCACTGTTTAAATGAAAATCAAATATTCCCTTGGGCGTAAACGGTCCATTGTAACCAGGAAGTTTTTCAGAGTGATGATGCAGAAAAACAGGGATCAAGCGGAGCAGGTAGCGTTTAAGGGGCGACAATAAAGCGCTTGCTCTAGCATATCGAATACAATCCAACCTTTCAGCTGCACATTCTTGCGTGTCGAGCTTTTCTACCAATTTAGGCTAACTCCCTAGTCTATATCGCTATGTCTAATGTATACGGCAAAATGCCTTACAGCAAGCAAATGTGACATCGGTCACACTTTTAACTGAGATATAACTGGGTATACTTCAAAGAATCAGCAGCAGAATGTTACATCTGCTTTCGGGCAATGTTAGCATTGGCGCAACTAAGTTCTAAGATGGAATATTCTGCATGTCTCAAAATGTAATCCGTATCGCAACACGTAAGAGCCCTCTTGCCATGTGGCAAGCTGAATTTGTGAAAGCTGAACTGGAAAAAATCCATGAAGGCCTCACCGTTGAACTGCTGCCGATGAGCACTAAAGGTGACATCATCTTAGACACACCGCTTGCTAAAGTTGGTGGTAAAGGCTTATTCGTAAAAGAACTCGAAGTTGCCATGTTAGAAGACAGAGCTGATATTGCCGTCCATTCAATGAAAGACGTGCCAGTTGATTTCCCTGAAGGCTTAGGACTAGAAGTTATTTGTGAACGTGAAGATCCACGTGATGCATTTGTATCAAACAACTTCAGCAGCATCAATGAACTACCGCAAGGCGCAGTAGTTGGTACTTCAAGTTTGCGTCGTCAATGCCAAATTCGTGCGGCTCGTCCAGATCTTCAAATTAAAGATCTTCGCGGTAATGTTGGTACCCGTTTAGCTAAACTTGACGCAGGCAACTATGATGCAATCATCCTTGCCGCTGCAGGCCTTAAGCGTTTAAAGCTTGAAGAAAGAATTACTAGCTTTATCTCAGCAGAAGACTCACTACCTGCAAACGGCCAAGGCGCTGTAGGTATCGAATGTCGTACTGATGATACTCGAGTAAAAGCACTGCTCGCACCACTTGAGCATTTAGAAACACGTCAACGCGTTATCGCTGAGCGTGCAATGAATACTCGTCTTGAGGGTGGATGTCAGGTGCCTATCGGTGCTTACGCAGAGATTGACGGTGACACATTGAGCCTACGCGGTTTAGTGGGTAACCCAGATGGTAGCCAAGTTATTGAAGCTGCAACCTCTGGCAATAAAAACGATGCAGAGCAACTCGGTGTTGCACTTGCTGAAGAGCTATTGTCAAAAGGCGCCAAGACTATTCTTGATGCCGTATATGCAAAAGCATAAGCAGGCTCAATGAAGGTATTGCTGACGCGCCCACAAGGGCGTAATCAGTTAATGGAAGAGGCGTTATCTAATAGAAACGTCTCTTACCTCACTACGCCTTTATTACAGGTACAACCCACTTCAAACCTCCAATCGAAACAGATCCGCTGCACACTTTCTCAAGCTGATATTATCATTTTTATTAGCACCAATGCCGTCAAGTTTGCTTCTGATAAACTTACAGAGAAATGGCCTCAATCGGCTCAATATTATGCAGTTGGTGAAGCGACATATTTAGCCTTGCAAGCCCTTGGAATTATAGCTAATAAAGCTCCCGATGATTGTCAGCAAACTGAAGGTTTATTGAGTCTACCCGCACTTAATAATGTCAGCGATAAGAATATTGTCATTGTTCGTGGCGTCGGTGGACGAGAAGATTTAGCTATTGAGCTAACCAAGCGCAATGCAAATTTAGCCTACTGGGAAGTCTATAAAAGGGGATGTCCCAAGTTAGATATGAGCGATATTTGTCAGCAATGGCAATCATTCGGTATAGACACTATCATCATTACCAGTGGCGAAATACTCGATAACCTTATCAAAACTGTGCCAAATGAACTATTTGCATGGCTGCAAACTTGTCATATTATAGTCCCTAGCTCCCGAGTATATGATAAAGCTGCTGCGTACGGTCTAATCACCGTAACCAATGCCAAGGCAGCCAATACCAATGCGATGCTGACTGCACTATCCTTATAGTTTAGCCACTTAAGCATTCGTAGATACTCGTTTTACTGCAGCATCATCGCTTTCAAGGACTGTTTAATGGAAAACAAGCACACTGACGCCAGCTCCACAGCGCCCACTCCGGAAGAAACTACTGCGTCACAGTCAGTTATTGACGCTCAGTCTGAACCGCAGAGCAGCCTCGAACAGCCAGTCGCTATTGAGACCCAAGCAACCAATAAAGCCACCCCATGGGGCGTTATTATTACGCTTTTTTTATTATTGATTGTCACTTTTGCCGCCGCTGCCGGCGGATATCACCTGTATCAACAGCTTGAAATACAAAAAGCACAGTCGCTCGCATTAGAGCAAAAACTACGGGCTGAACTCGTCAAGCCAAATCAGCGTATCGCCTTTTTAGAGCAGCAACAGAACCAATTTAAATCTTCTGTAGATTTAGCATTATCTACCGCTCAAAACGAACAAACACAGTTGCAAGAGCGCGTGTCAATTATTGCTCAGCGTAACCCCAACCATTGGCGCGCGGAAGAAGCTAAATACTTAGTCCGGCTGGCAGGGCAAAAATTGTGGTTAGAGAAAGATCCCAGCACCGCAACTAGCCTGCTAAAAGCTGCCGACGAACGCATAAAATCAATGCGCGATCCTTCGCTTATGCCACTAAGAAAAGCACTGGCGAATGATATCGCCGCTACTGCTTCGATTAAAAATACCGATATTGCTGGCACCGTATTAACCCTTGATACCTTAATCGATGGTATTGAAACCTTGCCATTAAACCGTGCCGAAACCCACTTTTCAGCAGAAGAGCTAAAAGATACTCAAGTGAGTGACTCATTGGATGATTGGCAATCAAACCTCGCTAAATCTTGGCAAGCACTGATTGATGACTTTGTCATTATAAGAAAGCGCACTACTGATGCCGCGCCGTTACTAGAGCCCGATCAACAATGGTACCTTGTCGAAAATACTCGTAACAAACTGCTGCAAGCTCAATTAGCCCTGTATCGACAAGATCAAGTTAATTACCGTAACTCAGTTAAGCTGGCTAGAAAATGGATTTATCAGTATTTCGATCTTAAAGATCAACAGGTCACCGATGCTCTAGCCACTTTAGATGCATTAGAAACCTTGAAGATCCAAACAACATCCATTGAACGATTTGGTTCGTCCAACCTTTTAAACCAGTTGGTAACTTACGGTAATTTAATGACTGAGGGGGCGCAATAATGGTTCGCGTTCTGGTCTATCTCGGTATTATTTTACTGGGCTTCTTCATCAGCCCGTTTCTAGCTGGTAATAAAGGCTACCTTTATATTGCCATTGGTGATTATCAAGTAGAGACCAGTATCGTCTTTGCAGTTATTGCACTGGTTATTTTTTACAGCCTGCTACAACTAGCTGAGTTTGTTATTGTTTGGGTGTTAAACCTCATTTTAGGAAGTCGACTACTCCCTGAAAAATGGCGTAAGAAGGCTGCAAGAAAGCACACTCTTATGGGGGCTTTAGCGCTTGCAGAAGAGGATTGGGCCGCAGCTGAAAAAGCCATGGTTAAAGGTGCTGATAAGGGTGAGATCCCTGCACTTAATTTACTTGCAGCTGCTCGAGCAGCACAACATCAGAATAATATTACAGCTCGCGATGAATACCTTGCTAAAGCAGAGCTTGAACCGTTAGCCACAAAAGCGGTGAGTACTACCCGCACTCGTTATCTGCTGCAACAGGGTGAACTAACGCTAGCACGAGAAGAGCTCGACAAATTAAATCCAACCAGTAAAAGCAAAGCTCCAGTATTAAAGCTAGCTGTTGATTTGTACCAAGCGCAGCAGGATTGGCAAGCTCTTAAGCTTATTTTGCCTATCGCCAGTAAAAAGCAGATTATGACCGATGATGCGTTTAAAAAGCTCACCTTTGAAACCAATATCGCTTTACTAAAGCATGCCGCGAATACAAATGAACAAGAGTTAGAAAAATGCTGGCATTGGCTATCGCGTGGCGAACGAAAACAAGCAGAGTATATTGCTGAATATGCTGTCGGCTTAAATCGCTATGACCAAAAAGAGCACGCTATAAAGCTGCTGCAAAAGCAGCTTAAAGCATCTCCTTCAAAAGCAATTTTTGCAGCATTATCTCAAGTACTCACCCCGTCGGATGTTGCAGCTAAAAAGCAGCTATTAGCGCTCGAAACTAGCTTTGAAGACAATGTAGATTATCAGATCTGTTTAGCTAAGTTGTATCACCAGAATCATGACTATCACAATGCTAAAATATGGTGGCAAAAAGCTTGTTACCTCCAGGATGACATCAATAACTTACACGCTCTCGCTGATGTACAGGAACACCAAGGCGAATTAAACAGAGCACTGCAAACCAGAAGAAATGCCGCCAAGCTGTAAGTTTTTTTATATTCTTTTTGTATATAGAAGCCACTGTATAGTGGCTTTTTGTCTTTTAAAGCGCACTATTTTTATTTCCTGCAAGCTAGCTAGCTGAAAAAACTCGCCTTTAAAATCTAACAAAAAACTTCAAAAAAATATTATTGCCTCACCTTGACTTCCCCTGATTTGACAACATTTGAACCACGTACAAACTTTGTACTATTGGTACAACAATTAAAATGACTAAGTACTAATGTTCCTTTATTTCGCTCACGGATGAGATGGTCGAGAATTTTATGATGGATACATATATTTCAAAACAGGATGCCACCATTGTGGAGCTTTCTGGCGTCATTAGCAGTAAAAATAACCAAGGTGAAATGGTCCCTCTTAAGGTAGGTGACACTTTACGCCAAAACACCTCATTTAATGTTGCAGCAGACGCAACGTTTAAACTTGAATATAGCGACGGTACCATAGTCACCCAAGCTGATTTCCAAGACACCACTGAAGTCACTAGTGCAGGATTTGAAGCCACTGAAGCTATCATCGAGACTATCGACCCAGAAATTGCGGCATTACAAGCACAAATTCTAAGCGGTGAAGATCCGACATTAAACTTGCCAGATACCGCAGCAGGTGAAACGAGTCCAACAGGTAACGAAGGTGGTGGTTTTGTTTCTGTAGGCCGTGCAGGTGACGAAACAATTGCGGCAGCAGGACATAGCACCGATGGCTTTATTCAGCCACAAATCTCTCGCCTAGATGAACAACCTAACTTTTTAGAACAGTTTGCTAAGCCTACAATTACTACAAGCTCTGTGACACTGTATGAAGAAAACTTGGCTGAAGGCTCTGCGCCTCAAGTTGCTGCACTGTCACAAGCTGAGAGTGTTTCTGTTGCTGTACAGGCGGGAATTCAAGCCCTTACAATCAATGGTGCACAAGTATTTGTAGACGGTAGCTTCATCGGTCCAGTTACTATTCCCAGTGAATATGGCACTTTAGTGATAACCGCTTATGATCCTACAAACTCCATCCTTACCTACAGCTACACCCTTAATAGCGCATTAGACCACAGTGAGTCTGATATTTTATCAGAACTATTTGTAGTGCAACTTACTGACAATCAAGGGGACAGTACCACTGCAGTAGTCACAGCGAATATTGTCGATGATGCTCCTACGGGCCTCGATGATATTAATGCCATTAATGAAGACAATCTTGAAGGCGTGTTCGGCAATGTCTTAGCTAACGATACTTTAGGTGCTGATTTAGCCCAAGTAACTCAAATATCTTCAAGCTCAGGTACAACAGATGTCGGCGCAGAAAACACGATTGCAGGTGTTTATGGTTCTTTAATTATCGCCGCTGACGGAAGTTACAATTACATTCTCAATAGTCAGGCTGATGACGTTCAATCCTTAGCGCTAGGCGAGCAAATAACAGATACTTTTGATTATCTATTAGTCGATGCAGATGGTGATGAAGTATCTCTCACTTTAGTGATAACCATTACAGGTGAAAATGATGCTCCTGTTATCACCTCTTCATTTGAAGATGCACAAGGTAATGTAGTCGAAGCTGGTGTGCTAGTCGGCGGTAACGAGGCTACAGCTGGTATAGCTGAAACAGGCGGCGTATTAACAGCGACAGATATTGATGATGGAGCCGTTCTTACATGGAGCTTAAATGATGCAGCAGAAACACCTTACGGAATATTTAGTCTCGATGAGTCGACGGGCAGTTGGACATTCATCCTAAGCAATGAACTAGCCAATAGTTTGGCTGTTGGTGACCAAGTTTCCGAAATATTCAACATAACAGTGACCGACGAATACGGTCTTTCAGCAATCCAAGTTGTCACAGTAACGATTAATGGTACTAATGATATTCCGCTTATCACCTCAACCATCCAAGATGCCACTGGCGATGTATTAGAGGCCGGCGTGATGGACGGCGGTAACGTGCCAGAGCCGGGCAAC